>NZ_JBWKZH010000003.1:0-168560 GCF_059424305.1 Hydrogenophaga sp. GW456-12-10-14-TSB4
GGAGGGGATCAACGTCGGCTGGCGGCCTTGCGGGCCGGGGCCTTTTTGGCGGCCGGCTTGGCCGCGGATTTCGCGGCGGGGCGCTCGGCAGGTGGCCGGGCCACGGCGCGCGCGGCGGCACGCCCCACGCCCCGAGCCGCCTTGCCGGCCATGCCGGTGGCGGTCTTCAGGGCCTGATCGGTCAGGCCGCTGGCGACCTGCCGCGTGGTGTCGAGCGCGGTCTGCTTGGCCACGTCTTTCATGGCGTTGCTCGCGATCTGCTGGAACTGCTGCGACAGCGCACCCCACCACTGCATCGGGTCCACCACACCGCCGGCGGCTGGTGCCGGTGCGGCGGTCTTGCGAACCGCCTTCTTCTTGCGGGGCGCCGGCGGGCTTGCGGGTGCGGCTTCGGGCTCGGCGGAGCTGCTGCCGTAGGTGCGCGGCGGGATCTCCAGGCCCGCAAACGGCGTGGGCGCCGCAGCGGGCGCGCCCGTGAAGCCCGCCAGCGTGTCGGCGGCCTTGATCTTCAGCGCATTGGCCACATCGCCCATGCTGAAGTTCATGGTCTTGAGCGTGGACAGCGTCATCTTCTGCACCTCCAGCGCCTGGATGGTTGCGCCCAGCGCCTTGGCGTTCTGGTCGAGCCAGAAGTGCACGGCCTTGAGCTCCTCGATGCGTTTTTCGAGGTCTTCCACGTTGAAAGTGGGCGCCACCCAGCTGCCCAGGTTGGGCAGTTGGGGGATGTTCTGGCTGATGCCCTGCGCCACCCCGCCGGCGGCCTGGCCCGCGAGGTTCTGCAGGAACTCGAAGCCGGGGACGAATTTGCCGAAACCGCTGCCGGGGCCGTCGCTCATGGAGATCTCCTGTCGTGCCGTCTAGGTCTTGTCTGTCTCAGCCGTCCACGCCGTACCGAGGGGCCCGGCGCTCACGCAAGGATGCCACACCTTCGCGCACATCGGGCCCGGCAAAACCCATGAATTCGAGCGCCAGCGAGGTGTCGAACGCAGGACCGGCCTGGCGCAACCAGTTGTTGAGCGAGTACTTGGTCCAGCGGATCGCGGTCTGGCTGCCGCTGGCCAGGCGGTCGGCCACTTCGTAGGCCTTGTCGAGCAGGGCCGCGTCGTCCACCGCGAGCGACACCAGGCCGATGCGCTCGGCCTCTTCGCCGCTGATGGGGTCGCACAGCATCAGGTAGTACTTGGCCTTGGCCAGACCGCACAGCAGGGGCCAGACGATGGCCGCATGGTCGCCGGCCGCCACGCCCAGGCGGGTGTGGCCGTCGACGATCTTCGCGCTCTTGGCGGCGATGGAGATGTCGGCCAGCAGGCCGGCCACCAGGCCCGCCCCCACGGCCGGGCCGTGCATGGCGCTCACGATGGGCTTGTCGCAGTTGATGACGTTGTAGACCAGGTCGCGGGCCTCCTTCCAGACGCGCGTGCGCACCTCGAAATCGGTCGCCATGTCCTGCACCAGCGCCAGGTCGCCGCCGCCGGAGAAGCCCATGCCGCTGCCGCGCAGCACGGCGCAGCGCACGCTGTCGTCGCGCCCCACGTCGCGCCAGATCTCGCTCAGTTCCCAATGGCCGTCGTGGCCGGCCGTGGGCAGCTTGCCGTTGCCGCCCGGGCCGTCGGCGCGCATCTGGATGTCGAGCACGGAAGGCACGCCGTTCACGGCAGGGCCGCGGCGGGTGATGGCAAGGGTCTGGTAGCGGCTGTAGTCCACGGGGCTTGTCATGCGGGTCTCCTGAAGGGCTTGGTTCTGCCGAACATTGTGCTCGACCGCGCGCCAGCGTCTATGCTGGCGGCCATGAACCCGACCACCGCCCCACTGCACACCCGAAGCCTGTTCCATTTCGCCTTCAACGTCACCGACCTGGACGCCGCGCGCCGCTTCTACGGCGGCGTGCTTGGCTGTGCCGAGGGCCGCAGCACCGACACCTGGGTGGACTTCGATTTCTTCAGCCACCAGATCTCGCTGCACCTGGGCGAGCCGCTCAGGACGCAGCGCACCGGCCGTGTGGGCGAGCACCTGGTGCCGATGCCGCACTTCGGCCTCGTGCTGCTGTTGCCGGAATGGAAAAGCCTGGCCGCGCGGCTGCAGGCCGCGGGCGTGGACTTCGTGCTGCCGCCCCAGGTGCGCTTCGAGGGGCAGCCCGGGGAGCAGTGGACGATGTTCTTCTGCGACCCCTTCGGCAACCCGATCGAGGTCAAGGGCTTCGCCTCGATCGAGCAGCTCTACGCAAGCTAGAAAGCCCCCCTGCCGCGCTGCGCGCGACCCCCCAGGGGGCGGCACTGGCGGCCCGGCAAAGCCGGTTCCGCGGTGCCCTGGCTGGGTCTCAGGGCGCGCCGCCTGCCGCTCGTTGACGGTTACGCCTCCAGCGGTGCGATCTTCTGGTCGATCGCGCCGAACACGGACTGTCCGTCCTTGCCCTTCATCTCGATGCGGATGGTGTCGCCGAACTTCATGAAGGCGGTCGAGGGCTTGCCGTCCAGGATGGTTTCGATCGCGCGTTTCTCGGCGATGCAGCTGTAGCCCTTGGGCCAGTCCTTGCGGCCGTCCACTTCCGTGCCCTTGTTGCTCACGGTGCCGCTGCCCACGATGGAGCCGGCGCGCACGTTGCGCGTCTTGGCGATGTGGGCCACGAGCTGGCCGAAGTGGAAGGTCATCTCGGGACCGGCCTCGCACATGCCGACCTTGCGGCCGTTCCAGGTCGACTGCATCGTGAGGTGCACCCGGCCGCCCTGCCAGGCATCGCCCAGCTCGTCGGGCGTGACCGCCACCGGGCTGAAGGCCGTGGCCGGCTTGCTCTGGAAAAAGCCGAAGCCCTTGGCCAGCTCGGCCGGGATCAGGTTGCGCAGCGACACGTCGTTGGCCAGCATCAGCAGGCGCACGCCCTCCAGCGCCTGCTCGGGCGTGGCGCTCATCGGCACGTCGCCGGTGACGACGGCGATCTCGGCCTCGAAGTCAATGCCGAAGTCTTCGCTGACCACCACCACGTCTTCACATGGGCCGATGAAATCGTCGCTGCCGCCCTGGTACATCAGTGGGTCGGTGTAGAACGAGTGCGGCACTTCGCTGTCGCGCGCGGCGCGCACCAGCTCCACGTGGTTGATGTACGCCGAGCCGTCGGCCCACTGGTAGGCGCGCGGCAGCGGTGCCATGCACTGGGTGGGATCGAACGGGAAGGCATGGCGCGCCTTGCCCTGGTTGAGGGTGACGTACAGGTCCTGCAGCTGGGGGCTGATGAAGTTCCAGTCGTCCAGCGCCTGCTGGAGCTTGTGGGCGATGCCGGTCGCATAATGCGCCGTGCTCAGGTCGCGGGAAACTACCACCAGTTGTCCGTCGCGCGAGCCGTCTTTGTACGTGGCGAGTTTCATGCCTATCTCCTGCTGTCAGGTTGGGGTAAAAGCGGGCACATTGTCCTCTTGGATGCGCATCAGTGGCACACTCCGTTCAGGCCCATGAATTACGAATAGTGAAATTGATTCACCTATTCGTAAACGCGGAATTCTAGACGAAAGCCCCGAGAACCGCTGCAAGACCCCCGCCTTCACGGGGGAACCCACAGCCCGCAGTCCCGTCCAACCCTTCGTGCCCCTCCTTCACATGCCTGTTGCCAAACGCCCCGACATCGAAGCTGAAGCGGAATCCCGCGACGACGCCGAACCCGTGCGCGCGGGCATCCAGTCGGTGGAGGTAGGCTTCGAGCTGCTCGAAGCCCTGTCGCAGGCGGAAGGGGCCCTGATGCTGCGTGATCTGGCTGCCGCCGCCGGCATGAGCGCGGCCAAGGCCCACCGCTACCTGGTGAGCTTCCAGCGCATGGGCCTGGTGGTGCAGGATCCGGTGAGCACGCGCTACGACCTCGGCCCGGCCGCGCTGCGCATCGGGCTGGCCAGCCTCGCGCGCCTCGACGCGGTGAAGTTCGCGCGCGAGCGCATTGACGGCCTGCTGAGCGAGACCGGCCACACCCTGGCCATCGCCGTGTGGGGCAACCAGGGCCCCACCATGGTGCACTGGATCGAGGCGCCCCAGACCGTGCCCGTCACCCTGCGCCTGGGCGATGTGATGCCCCTGTTGACCTCGGCCACCGGCCGCTGCTTTGCCGCCTTCATGGGCAGCGAGGGGCGCGACGCCCAGCGCATGGCCCCCATGGTGCGCGACGAGCTCGCGCGCCTGAAGAAGCTGCCCCTCCAGGGCGACCTGCCCCTGGTGGACGTGCCCCGTTCGCTGCAAGAGGTGCAAGCCCTGCTCGAAGACACCCGGCGCCGGGGCCTGGGACGCGTGGTGCACAGCCTGCTGCCCGGCGTGGGCGGTTTCTGTGCCCCGGTGTTCGACGCCCAGGGCCGGCTCGCACTGGGGCTGGTGGTGCTGGGCTCGGTGGCCACGCTGGACACCGACTGGCACGGCGCCCCCGCCACCGCCGTGCTGCGCTGTGCCCGGCAGCTCAGCGCCGACCTGGGGTACCGCCCCACCACCGCCGTCCCGTGACCCCGACCCAACCCACGCCCTCTGCCTCGCCGCGCGGCGCCGTGCTTGCCGTGCTGGTGGCGCTGGTGCTCGGCCTGCACCTGGTCCTGATCGCCGGCGGCATCACCCTGAACCTGCCTGGCGCCAAGCCGGCGCCAGACCTCCGCCCGCCCGACTTCACCGCATCCACCACCGACGCCGAGTCCGTCCGACCCACCGCAGCGGTGCCGCGCGTGCCCGCGGTGCAGGTCAGCACAGTGCGCTGGATCGTGCCAGCGCCCGCACCGCAGGTGACGCCGGCGCCCCGGGCCAAGCCGAAGGCGGCGCCGGCTCCCCGCGCGGTCCCGGCGCCGGAACCCGTCACCGCCCAGGCACCGCCGGCACAGCCTGCCGAGACCGTGGTCGCGGCCGCGACCGAAGCACCCGCACCCGCACCACAGGATGTCGCCGTGACCGAACCTGCCGCGCCGCCGCCGGCACCCATGGAGCCCGTGGCGGCCTCGCCGGCCGGGCCCGAAACGCCACCGGCAAGCGAACCCGCCAGCGCCGGTCCCGCCCTGCCGCCGGCCACGCCGCCGCCCGGCACCCGCCTGCTCTACGACGTGACCGGCAACGTGAGGGGGATCGGCTACAAGGCCCAGGGCACCCTGGACTGGACCGTGGCCGACGGGCGCTACGAGGCGCGCATGGAGATGCGCGTGCTGTTGCTGGGCAGCCGGTCGCAGACCAGCACAGGCCACATCGGCCCCCACGGCCTGATGCCCGAGCGCTTCGCCGACAAGAGTCGCAGCGAAAAGGCCACCCATTTCGATGCCGCGCAACAACGCATCCGCTTCAGCAGCAACGCGCCCGAAGTGCCCTTGCAAGCCGGCGCGCAGGACCGGCTGAGCCTGTTCCTGCAACTCGCCAGCCTGCTGCAGGCCCGCCCCCAGGCCTACACCACGGGCCAGACCGTGGACATGCAGGTCGCCAGCACGGGAGACGCCCCCGTCTGGCGCTTCGAGGTGGGCGAGGAATCGACGATGTCGCTGCCGGCTGGTGAATTCAAGGTGCGCCACCTGGTGAGACAGCCCCGCAAGGAGTTCGACAGCACGGTCGAGATGTGGCTGGCGCCCAGCCTGCACCACCTGCCCGTGCGCCTGCGGGTGCAGCAGGCCAACGGCGACGTGGCCGACCAGCAGCTCAGCCAGATGCCGTAGGACAAACACCCGTCTGTGCCAAAAATGACACGCATCTTGAAGTCTGGGGGAACGTCTCCAAGTAAAGCTGCATCTGACCTATAAATCGGCGCCTATTTGCCGATATAAGGTTGTCAGGACGCAGTTTTTTTCTATTCAAGGATGTCAGTCATGCACATGCTTTACGACTCGGATGCCTTCGCTGTGGTCCACATCCTGGCCAATGCGCCCGTCGAGGGCGACAACGAAGTGGCCGACGGCCCGCAGATTCCCCGCCACGGTTTCGAGATCGTGGACAAGCGCTCGGGCAAAGAGGTCTACCTCGACGGCTCCTGGGCCGAGATGTTCCAGCTCCAGATCACCGCCTGGCAACAGAGCACGCCCTCCCAGGAAGAGGTGGAAGACACGCTCGAAGGCTACGCCAGCCTGGCCCAGATGCCGGTGGTCATGCACTGAACGCGCCCGCGCCTTGCACGAAAAGCCGCTGCACCGCAGCGGCTTTTTTCATTCCCGGGCATAGCGCCAGCGGTACAGCGGCTCGGCCAGCACCAGCACCGCCACCAGCCGGCAGACCTGGAACGCGGTCACCACCGGCACGCCGAGCTGCAGCACCTTCGCGGTGATGGCCATTTCGGCGATGCCGCCGGGCGCAGTGCCCAGCAAGAGGGTGACCGGGTGCAGGCCCGTCAGCTGCGCCAGCACCCAGCCAAACATGGCGCACAGGCCCATCATGACCAGCGTGGCGAAGGCCACCGACGCCAGCCAGCGCGGTGCGGTGTGCACGAAAGCCGGCGTGAAACGCACGCCCAGGCTCACGCCGATCACCAGTTGCGCCGCGTTCGACAGGCTTTGCGGGATGGCCGACAGGATGTGCCCGCTCAAGGTCACCACCATGGTCGCCACCAGCGCCCCCATGAACCAGGGATTGGCCCGGCCCAGGCGTTGCATGGCCAGCGCGCCCGCCAGCGTGAGCCCCGTCAGCACCAGCAAACCCACGGGCTGCACGTCGCGCACGCTTGCCGCCGCGGTGTCCAGCCCGCTCACGCCCGCGAACTGCAGGGCGAACGGAATGGTGACGGTCACCAGCAACACGCGCAGGCTGTGCGCAGCGGCCACCAGATCGGTGCGCGCGCCCTGGCGTTCCGCGATCAGCGTCATTTCAGACGCGCCGCCGATCGCCCCGGCGAAGTAGGTGGTGCAGCGCAGCTCCTCGGGGGTCAAGGCCACCAGATGCCCCGCATGCAGCCAGCGCAGCCAGGCCGCGAACCCCAGCCCCAGGGCCAGTGCCCAGGCGATGCCGAGCGCGATCGCCCACCAGAGGCTGGCCACCAGCGCGCCCACGGCCGGCGTGAAATACAGACCCAGTGCGGTGCCGATCACCCATTGCCCGCCGTTGCGCAAGGGCGTCCAGCTCTCGGTGCGCATGCCCAGCACCGACACCAGCGCGGTCGCCAGCAGCGGGCCGATCATCCAGGGAATGGGCGTGCGCAGCCAGCGGCACAGCAGGGCGGCGGCCAGGGCGATCATCAGGGTGAGGCAGACGCGCGACCACGAGGCGGGCCGCCAGAGAGGCAGAAAAGACACGCGAAAAGAGGACAAAGGTGAAGGGACCTGGGGTGCGCTTAGTATCCACGCATGACCTGTCGAACCGCTGTCGCCCTCACCCTGGGCCTCTCCCTGCTGGTGTCCTGTGCGCACCGCCCGCCCACCACCGTGCCCGCCCTGCTCGACCGTGTGATGCCGGCGCCGGTGCTGATGCTGGGCGAACAGCACGACGCCGCCGAGCACCAGGCCCTTCAGCGCGACGTGGTGCTGGCCCTGGCCCGGCGCGACCAGCTGGGCGCGGTCGTGATGGAAATGATCGAACAAGGGCGCAGCACCCAGGGCCTGCCCGGCACCGCCGATGAAGCCAGCGTGCGCGAGGCCCTGGGCTGGACCGACCAGAGCGGCTGGCCCTGGCCGGTGTACGGCCCGGTGGTGATGGCCGCCGTGCGCAGCGGCGTGCCCGTGATCGGCGGCAACCTGCCGCGCGCGCAGATGCGCAGCACCATGGGCCAGGCCGAGCTGGACGGGCTGGTGAGCGATAGCGTGCTGCAGCGCCAGCGCGACGGCATCCGCGAAAGCCATTGCGGCCTGCTGCCCGAGAGCCAGATCGCGCCGATGACACGAATCCAGCTGGCGCGCGACCGGTCCATGGCGCAGACGGCCGCGCAGGCGGTCATTCCGGGCAAGACGGTGCTGCTGGTGGCCGGCAACGGCCATGTGCGTGAAGACCTCGGTGTGCCCCTGCACCTGCCCGCGTCCGTCGGCCGCAAGGTGGTGATGGCGCAGGCCGGCACCCCGAAGGACGCCGGCGCACCGCCGGCCGATGCGGTGTGGCAGACCCCCGCGCTGCCCCCGCGCGACCACTGCGCCGAATTGAAGCAGCAGATGAAGCGCTGAGGTCGACGAGGGCGCCTTTACCCCAGTCTTTTGATGGCGTCGGCCAGCGTGCCCACCATGGTCTCGATCTGCGCGCGATCGACGATGTAGGGCGGCGCGAACACCAGGTTGTCACCGGCGTTGCGCACCAGCACGCCCCGGTGGAAGCAGTCCATGAACACGTCGAACGCGCGCTTGCCGGGCATGCCCGGCTGCGGCGCGAGTTCCACCGCCGCCGCCAGCCCGAAGCTGCGGATGCCGATCACGTGGGGCAAGCCCTTGAGCGCGCTGTGCATCGCGTCGCCCAGCACCGGGCCCATCTCGCCCGCGCGGGCAAACAGGTTTTCCTCGCGGAACAGGTCCAGCGTGGCGATGGCCGCCGCGCAGGCCACGGGATGTCCCGAGTAGGTGTAGCCGTGGAAGAACTCGATGGCGTGGTCCGGCGCGCTGCCGTGCGCGCCCATCATGGCGTCGTAGATGCGGTCGGTGCAGACCACCCCGCCCAGGGGAAACACGCCGTTGGTCACGGCCTTGGCGAAGTTCAGCATGTCGGGCTGCACGCCGTAATAGTCCGAGGCGAAGGCCGTGCCCAGGCGGCCGAAGCCGGTGATCACCTCGTCGAAGATCAGCAGGATGCCGTGCTTGTCGCAGATCTCGCGCAGGCGCTTGAGGTAACCCTGGGGCGGCACGTACCAGCCCGCGCTGCCGGCGACGGGTTCCACGATCACGGCCGCCACGTTGCTCGGGTCGTGCAGCGGCAGGATGCGGTTCTCCAGCTCCAGCAGCAGGTCTTCGTCCCACACCGGCTCGGTGTTGTGCACATAGGCGTGCTTGACCGGGTCGTGGATGAAACGCAGGTGGTCCACGCGCGGCAGCAGGGCGGCGCCGTAGACCTTGCGGTTGGCCGGGATGCCACCCACACTCATGCCACCAAAGCCCACGCCGTGGTAACCGCGTTCGCGGCCGATGAAGATATTCCGGTGGCCTTCGCCGCGCGCGCGGTGGTAGGCCAGGGCCACCTTCATCGAGGTGTCGGCGGCCTCGCTGCCGGAGTTGCAGAACAGCACCTTGTTCAGGTCGCCCGGCGCCAGCTCGGCGATCATCTCGGCGGCGCGAAACGCCTTGTCGTTGCTGATGCTGAAGGCGGTGCTGTAGTCCAGCGTGTCCAGCTGCTGCTTGATGGCCTCGTTGATCGGCTTGCGGTTGTGGCCCGCGCCCACGCACCACAGGCTGGAGATACCGTCGATGACCTGGCGCCCGTCGTGCGTCGTGAAGTACATCCCTTCAGCCGCGACGAAAACCCGGGGGTCCTTCTGGAAACTGCGGTTGGGGGTGAAGGGCAACCACTGGTTGTCCATGCGGAAATCGTTGTAGGCCATGCGGGCGTCTCCTGCGGCAAAAGGACGGGGGAAGCGGCATTTTGTCACCCGCCCTCCCCCTCAGGGGGCTCCACTGCGAGGATTCCGGCGAGGCCCACCGCGCCATGCTGCGACAATTCGCACGCCATGAATCACACCTACGTTCTTACCCTGTCCTGCGCGGACCGCCCGGGCATCGTGCACGCCGTTTCCGGCTTCCTGCTGGAGCACGGGGGCAACATCGAGGAAGCCGCCCAGTACAACGACCACGCTACCGGCCTGTTCTTCATGCGCGTGCAGTTCGCCTGCGGCCAGCTCACCCAGGACGACCTGCGCCTGCACCTGAAGCTGTTCGCCGAACCGTTCGCCATGCAATGGAGCCTGCACCCGCTGGCCGAGCCGGTGCGCACCGTCATCTTCGTCAGCAAGGAAGGCCACTGCCTCAACGACCTGATGTTCCGCTGGAAGAGCGGTCTGCTGCCGCTGGACATCCGCGCCATCATCAGCAACCACCGCGACTTCTACCAGCTCGCGGCGAGCTACAACGTGCCCTTCCACCACATCCCGGTGACCGCCGCCACCAAGCCTCAGGCCGAGGCGAAACAGCTGGAAATCATCCAGAACGAGGGCGCCGAGCTGGTGGTGCTGGCGCGCTACATGCAGGTGCTGAGCAACGACCTGTGCCGCGAACTCTCGGGCAAGGCGATCAACATCCACCACAGCTTCCTGCCCAGCTTCAAGGGCGCCAAGCCCTACTACCAGGCGCACGACCGGGGCGTGAAGCTGATCGGCGCCACCGCCCACTACGTGACGGCCGACCTCGACGAAGGCCCGATCATCGAACAGGATGTGGCCCGCGTGGACCACACCGACGCGGTGGAAGACCTCACCGCGCGCGGCCGCGACACCGAAAGCCAGGTGCTGGCGCGCGCCGTGAAATGGCACAGCGAACACCGCGTGCTGCTCAACGGCCACAAGACCGTGGTGTTCAAGTGACCATCAGAATCCCCCCAATCCAGTGCCTGCTGACCTTCGAGGCGCTGGCGCGCCTGCGCAGCGTGACGCAGACGGGGGAGGAACTGAACGTGACGCCCAGCGCGGTGAGCCACCGCGTGCGCCAGCTGGAGCAGATCCTGGGCACCAAACTGTTCGGCCGCGCCGACTTCTCGCTCACCACCGAGGGCAGCGAGTACCTGGCCCACGTGCGCGAGGGCCTGGGCATCCTGCAGCGCTTCCCGGGCGGCAACACGGCGCCGGGCAAACGCAAGCTCAAACTGGCCGTCACACCGACCTTCGCGCGCTCCATCCTGATGCCGCGCCTGCGCCAGTTCACCGAGGCCTACCCGGAGATCGACCTCACGCTGCAGGTCTCGATCCCGCTGCTGGACGTGGTCGCCGAAGACGCCGACCTCACGGTGCGCTACGGCACCGGCCGGTACGCCGACGTGGAACACATCTGCCTGCTGAAGGACGAGGTGACACCGCTGGCGTCGCCCGCCTACATCCGCGAGAACGGTCCGTTCGACGCGGTGGAAGACCTGCAGCGCGCCGCCCTGCTGCGCAGCCCGCTCGAACCCTGGCGCACCTGGTTCGCCGCCCACGAACTCGACTGGCCCGAGCCGGTCGAGGGCTCCTCGTTCAACGACATCGGGCTGATGTGCGACGCCGCGGCGCAAGGCCTGGGCGTCGCTCTGGTGCGCCTCAAGCTGGGCGCGCCCTGGATCGAGAACGGCTCGCTGGAACGCCTCTCGGAACGCAACATCCCCTCGCCCCATGCACACTACCTGTGCTGGCAAGCCGGTGCGATGGAGCGGTGGGAATGCGCGGCGTTCGCCGAGTGGCTCAAAAAAAGCGTGAACTGATCCGATTTATTCGATCGCCAGGCGCTGGGCCGCAGCGGCGGTCTTCTTCGGCAGCGTGAGCTGCAGCACACCGTTCTCGTACTTCGCCTTCGCCGCGCTGTTGTCCACGTCGACCGGCAGCTGGAAGCTGCGCGAGACGGCGCCGTAGTAGCGTTCGCTGCGCAGCAGCTTGCCACCTTCGGCCGGGTTGGACTGCGGCTTGATTTCAGCGCGCAAGGTCACCAGCTTGCCATCGACGTTGACGTGGATGTCGTCCTTCGAGACGCCAGGCACTTCGGCCTGTAGGGTGTAGGCCTCGGGCGTTTCCTTCACATCGACACGGATCTGCGCGGGCAGGGAAGCGGGCGCAACGTCGTTGAAGAAGTCGAGGAAGTTGCGGTTGACAACGAAGCTGCTCATGAAAAACTCCTGGTGGATGATGAGGTTCCAGGGCGCGACAGGCGTCCTGCGGTGAACACAACTTGATGCCGTCGTCCGCCGATTTCAAGGGCCCTTCGTCGCTGTCCGCCGAAGCGTTCACAAAGCGCTGCAAGTTTCTTCAATCCGGCGCGCAAGCTTTGGCCTAG
This sequence comes from Hydrogenophaga sp. GW456-12-10-14-TSB4, assembly GCF_059424305.1. NCBI lineage: Bacteria > Pseudomonadati > Pseudomonadota > Betaproteobacteria > Burkholderiales > Comamonadaceae > Hydrogenophaga > Hydrogenophaga sp. GW456-12-10-14-TSB4. The sequence goes on from NZ_JBWKZH010000003.1 coordinate 11,835, forward strand.
ACTGGAGCAGCCCCTTGATCCGACCCGCACTGGCCCCACATGAACGCACCCGCCCTCCCCGCCGAGAACACCTTCCTGCAACGCGCACAAAGGCAGGCCGACGTGGTGCGCGCGCTGCAGGCCGTGGTGCCGACGCATGCGCTGCTCTGGCAGGCCGAAGACACGGTGCCCTACGAATGCGACGGCCTGACCGCGTACCGCGAGCGCCCGCTGGTGGTGGTGCTGCCCGAGACCGAGGACCAGGTCGCCGCCGTGCTCAAGGCCTGCCACGGCCTGGGCGTGCCGGTGGTGGCGCGCGGCGCGGGCACCGGGTTGTCGGGCGGCGCCATGCCGCATGCGCTGGGCGTCACGCTCTCGCTGGCCAAGTTCAACCGCATCGTGCGGATCGACCCGCGCGCGCGCACCGCCGTCGTGCAGGCCGGCGTGCGCAACCTCGCAATTTCCGAAGCCGCGGCCCCGCATGGCCTGTACTACGCGCCCGATCCCAGCAGCCAGATCGCCTGCACCATCGGCGGCAACGTGGCGGAAAACTCGGGGGGCGTGCACTGCCTCAAGTACGGCCTCACCCTGCACAACGTGCTGTCGGTGCGCGGCTTCACGGTGGAGGGCGAGCCCGTCACCTTCGGGGGCGATGCGCTCGACGTGCCCGGCCTGGATCTGCTGCCGCTGGTGATCGGCAGCGAGGGCATGCTGGCCGTCACCACCGAGGTCACGGTCAAGCTGGTGCCCAAGCCCCTGCTGGCGCGCTGCATCATGGCCAGCTTCGACGACATGCGCAAGGCCGGCGACGCGGTGGCCTCGGTCATCGCCGCCGGCATCATCCCGGCCGGGCTCGAGATGATGGACAAGCCCATGACCGCGGCGGTGGAAGACTTCGTGCACGCGGGCTACGACCTCGACGCCGAAGCCATCCTGCTGTGCGAGAGCGACGGCACGCCGGAGGAAGTGGAGGAAGAGATCGGCCGCATGAGCGAGGTGCTGCGCCGATGCGGCGCCACGGCCATCGCGGTCAGCCGCGACGAGGCCGAGCGCCTGCGCTTCTGGAGCGGCCGCAAGAACGCCTTCCCGGCCAGCGGGCGCATCAGCCCCGACTACATGTGCATGGACTCGACCATCCCGCGCAAGCGCCTGGCCGACATTCTGCTGGCCATCGCCGGCATGGAAAAGAAGTACGGCCTGCGCTGCGCCAACGTGTTCCACGCCGGCGACGGCAACCTGCACCCGCTGATCATGTTCGACGCCAACGACGCCGACCAGCTGCACCGCTGCGAGCTGTTCGGCGCCGAGATCCTCGAAACCAGCGTCGCCATGGGTGGCACGGTCACCGGCGAGCATGGCGTGGGCGTGGAAAAGCTCAACAGCATGTGCGTCCAGTTCTCCGCGGAGGAAAACGCACAAATGTTCGCCGTCAAGCGCGCCTTTGATACCAACGGGCTACTCAACCCGGGCAAGGTCATCCCGACCTTGCAACGATGTGCTGAATACGGGCGGATGCTGGTGCGCGCCGGGGCTTTGGCGCACCCTGAGCTACCGCGTTTCTAGCTGTCAAATATCACGCTGGGGAAAGAAGGCCCTGGGGTACAGTTGTGCCGGATGAGCACCCTTTTCCCGTCGGAGGACAAACGCGTTGACAGCCACAGAACCGAGCGCGCGGCTGTGGAGCGCGAGCGTGCCCTGCTGCTGGAACTGGAGACCCTTCGCGCCGAAAACGAGCACCTGCGGCGCAGCTACGCGCAGCGGCTCAGCGGCCAGCCCGGCTCCCCGGACCTGAAGCGCCAGCCGAACCTGCCGCTGGCGCTCGAAACCGCGCTCGGCCCGGCCAGCGCGAACACCGCCGACCACACCGCCCAGATCGAGTACGAAGCGCTGTTCTCGGCCCTGGCCAGCGTGTTCCCGATCGGCGTCTTTCGCACCGACCACGCGGGCGTGCTCACCCATGTGGACGAGAAGCTGCAGGCCATCTTCGCGCTGCAGAAACAGGACTTCCCCAATTTCGGCTGGCTCAGCCGTGTGCATCCCGACGACCTGGAGCGCGTGCAGCAGCACTGGTTCCGGGCCATCTCGGAGGCAGAAACCCTCAGCGTGGAGTTCCGCCTGGTGCGCCCGGGCGACGAGATCGTCCATGTGCTGGTGCGCAACGCCCCCTTGCGCGACGCCAACGGCGCGGTCGTCAGCCAGCTGGGCTTCATGCAGGACATCACGCCCATGCGCGCGCTGGAAGCCGATGCGCGCATCAAGGACGAGCTGAACCGCCAGATCATCGCCAGCAGCCCCGACTGCACCAAGGTGCTCGACCTGCAAGGCCGCGTGGTGCAGATGACGGCCCAGGGTTGCCGGCTGGTCGAGGTGGACGATTTCGAGCAGGTGCGCAACAGCGACTGGACCACCTGGTGGCCGGACGACGGCGCCCTGCTGTCGCGCGAGGCCCTGGAGAGCGCCCGCCAGGGCAAGAGCGCGCGCTTCGTGGCCTTCGGCAACACCTTCAAGGGCACGCCCAAGTGGTGGGACACCGTCGTCACCCCCATCTGCGACGCCCAGAACCGGCCCGTGATGCTGCTGGCCGTCTCGCGCGACATCACTGCGCTGCACCGGCAACAGGAAGAGATCCAGCATTTCAATGCCGAGCTGGAAGACCGCGTGCGGCAGCGCACCGACGAACTGGCCGAGGCCAAGGAACGCATCCACCAGGCCTTGCGCGACGCCCAGGCGCTTTACAACCAGGCCCCTTGCGGCTACCACTCGGTGGATGCCGAGGGCGTGTTCGTGCTGATCAACCAGACCGCGCTGGACTGGCTGGGCTACGAGCACCACGAGATCGTCGGCAAGCTGCGTTTCCACGACATCGTGGCACCCGAACATCAGCACCTGGTCAGTGAACGCCTGGCCCGCATGACGCGCGGCGAAAAGCTGGAGCCCGCCGAGTTCCCCATCCGCCGGCGCAACGGCAGCACCTTCCTGGCCCTGCTCAGCAGCACCGCCGTCGTCGATGAAGAAGGCCGCTTCGTCCGCACCAACAACACCCTGGTGGACATCACCGAGCGCAAGGCCGCCGAGAATGCCCTGGCCGGGCAACGCAACTTCCTGCAGGCCATCACCAACAGCGTGCCGGTGCAGCTGGCGTTCTACGACCGCGACATGATCTGCCGCTTCGCCAACGCGAGCTACGCCCGCTGGGTGCAGGGCGACACGCGGCAGCTGGTGGGCATGCACCTGAGCCAGATCGCACGCCCGCAGGACTTCGAGGCCTCCCGCCTCCACCTGGCCGCTGCGCTGTCCGGCGAGATCCAGCGTTTCGAGGGCGAACGCGCCTTCCCCGACGGCCACAGCTTCTACGCCGGCATCGAGTACACGCCGTACTGGCAGGCCGGGCAGGTGCAGGGGATCATCATCCAGATGATCGACCTCTCGCAGCGCAAGGCGTCGGAAGACCAGGTCCGCCAGGCCAACGGCCAGCTCAACAGCGCCCTGCGGCAGTCGCAGGATCTCTACAACAACGCCCCCTGCGGCTACCACTCGCTCGACGTCAACGGCATCTACGTGTCCATCAACGACACCGAGCTCGACTGGCTGGGCTACCGCCGCGAGGAAGTGGTGGGCAAGATGGCCTTCCGCGACATGATGGCGCCCCGGCACTCGGATCTGCTCGAGCGCCGCATGCAGAAGATCCTCAAGGACGATGCGCTGGAAGCGGTGGAGTACGAGATGCGCCGCCGCGACGGCAGCACCTTCCACGCCCTGCTCTCGTCGTCGGCGGTGCGCGATGCCAACGGCCAGTTCCTGCGCAGCAACACCACCGTGGTGGACATCACGCGGCGCAAGGCGGCCGAGATGGCGCTGCGCGACAACCAGCGTTTCCTGCAGACCATCACCGACCACGTCCCCGGCCTGATGGCCTACCTAGACGCCGGCCTGCATTTCCGCTTCGCCAACGCCGAACACCTGCGCGTGTACGGCATGGACCCGCAATACATCATCGGGCGGCACATCGGCGAATGCGTGGCGCCCGAGATCTGGGCCGACATCGAGCCGCGCATGCGCACCGCGCTGGCCGGCCAGCCCCACCACTTCGAGACCTGGCGCCCCACCATCGACGGTCAGCAGATCTACGTGAGCGCGAGCTACCTGCCCGACTTCAACGACGAAGGCACGGTGCAGGGCCTGTTCGTGCAGATCATCGACATCACCGACCGCAAACGCATCGAGGAACGGGTGATCCACCTCAACGAGGAGCTGGAGCAGCGCATCAGCGAACGCTCGCTGGAGCTGCTGGAAAGCGAGCAGCGCTTCCGCCTCATGGTGGACAACCTGCGCGACTACTGCATCTTCTTCATGGATGCCGAAGGCATCATCACCGACTGGACCGACAGCGCCCAGCGCATGGACGGCTATTCGCCGACACAGATGCTGGGCCGCCACTACGGCGTGCTGTTCGACCCCGCCAACCCCGACCACGGCAAGGTCAGCGCCATGCAGATGCTGCGCCTGGCGGCCTCGCGCGGACAGCACGAGCTGCACAACTGGCACACCCGCAAGGACGGCTCGCAGTACTGGTCGCATTCGGTGCTCATCGCCCTGCGCGACGACAGCGGCGAGCTCAAGGGGTTCGCCAAGATCAACCGGGACATGACCGACGCCAAACGGCTCGACGACCTGATGCGCAACATCAACGACGAGCTGGAGAACCGGGTGGTCGAGCGCACCGAACAGCTGCTGGCCGCCAACAAGGACCTCGAATCGTTCTCCTACTCGGTCTCGCACGACCTGCGCTCGCCCCTGCGCCACATCTCGAGCTTCGTCAGCCTGCTCGAGGAGCACCTGGGCGGCAACTGCGACGAGGTGAGCGCCCGCTACCTGAGCACAATCGGCAATTCGGCGCGGCACATGAGCCAGCTCATCGACGGCCTGCTCGCCTTCTCGCGCCTGGGCCGATCGGCCGTGAACCTCACGGCGGTGGACTTCACGCTGCTGGTGGATGCGGTGGTCAACCAGATCGGGCACGACACCGAAGGCCGGGTGGTCGACTGGGTCGTGGCGCCCGACCTGCCGGTGGTCCAGGGCGACGCCCTGCTGCTGCGCGAGGTCTGGGCCAACCTGTTGGGCAATGCCTACAAGTACACCCGTCCGCGTGAAAGAACGCGCATCGAGGTGGGCTGGAGCATGGACCCAGTTGTCGGCTATACGTTCTTTGTTCGTGACAATGGCGTCGGTTTTGACACAAAATACGCCCAGAAGCTGTTTGGCGTGTTCCAACGCCTGCATCGCGCCTCGGAGTTTGAAGGCACCGGCATCGGCCTGGCACTGACGCGGCGCATCATTGAGCGACACGGCGGCACCATCTGGGCTGAAAGCCAGCTCGGAGAGGGCAGTGTGTTCTATTTTTCGCTACCTTTTGAAGGCACCCATGGAATCGAGTCGCCCCCCGATTCCATGCCGGCCGCCCTGGAACCATGAGCAAAAACGCCGACGCCATTCTTCTCGTTGAAGACAATCCCGACGATGCCGAACTGACCAAGCTGGCCCTGGCCCGCCATGGTCTGGACGGGCGGGTCACGCACGTGTCGGATGGCATGCAGGCGCTGGACTACCTGCACCGCCGCAACGGTTTCACCAACCGCTCGGGCAGCAACCCCATGCTCGTGTTGCTGGACCTGAAGATGCCGCTGCTGGACGGCATCGGCGTGCTGCGGGAAATCAAGGGCTCGGACAACCTGCACCACATCCCGGTGGTGGTGCTGACCTCGTCGACCGAGCCGAGCGACCTGCTGCGCGCCTACGATGCCGGCACCAACGCCTACATCGCCAAGCCCACCGAGTTCTCGCAGTTCCTGAGCGCGATGAAGCACGTGTGCGAGTTCTGGATCAACATCAACCAGACCGCCCCGCAACTGCCCAACGCGGGCGTGCGCACCACCGGCTTCGGCGACCTGATCTGACCCCCGGGGCCGCCGGCCCCGGCCTCACCAGGTGTCGATGAAGCGCCCCGCTCGGTGCGCCGACACCTTGGCCCCTGCCAGCCCCTTGACCAGCCAGTCGCGCGTGTGCGCCGGGTCGATCACGGCATCGATCTCCAGGGTGGTCGCCATCTGCACCGCCGACCCGTTGGCGTATTGCTGCGCCAGCAGGCGCTCGAACAGCGCGTCGCGCTGCGGCCCTTGCGGCACCGCCTCCAGCTCCTTGCGGTAACCCAGGCGCACCGCGCCTTCCAGCCCCATGGCGCCGAATTCGGCCGTGGGCCAGGCCACGGTGAAGGCCGGCGCATGGAAACCGCCCGCCGTCATGCCCATGGCGCCCAGGCCGTAGCCCTTGCGCAGCACGACGCTGAAGAACGGCACGCGCAGGTTCGCCGCGCCGACAAACAGGCGGCTGACGTGCCGCACCTGCGCACGCGCCTCGATGTCCGGGCCGACCATGAAACCCGGGGTATCGACGAGGCTCACGATGGGCAGGCCGTGCGCGTTGCACAGCTGCATGAAACGAGCGGCCTTGTCCGCGGCATCGGCATCGATCGCGCCGCCCAGGTGGAGCGGGTTGTTGGCCATGACCCCCACCGCGCGGCCCTCGATGCGCGCCAGTGCGGTGTGGATGCCGATGCCAAAGCCGGTGCGCAGCGGCAGCAGGCTGCCGGCATCCACCAGCCCGTCCATCGCCGCCCGGGTGTCGTACACACGCAGCCGGTTCTCGGGCACCACCTCGCGCAGGGCCAGGGCATCGGGTGCTCGCCCGCCGTCGACCGGCCCCTGGAAGAAGGACAGGTAGTGCCGGGCGGCGGCCACCGCCTGTGCCTCGTCCTCCACCAGCACGTCGATCACGCCGTTGGCGTGTTGCACCGCGCTGGGCCCGATCTGCTCCGGCCGGAACACGCCCAGCCCGCCGCCCTCCACCATGGCCGGGCCGCCCATGCCGATGTTGCTGCCTCGGGTGGCGATCACCACGTCGCAGCAGCCCAGCAAGGCGGCGTTGCCGGCGAAGCAGCGACCGCTCACGATGCCCAGCACCGGCACCTGGCCGCAGAGGCGCGCGAACGCCGCGAAAGTACCCACGTGCAGGCCGGCGACGATCGGCATGTCGGTGTCGCCCGGGCGGCCGCCACCACCTTCCGCGAGCAGCACCACCGGCAGGCGCTGCTCCAGCGCAATGCCCAGCAGCCGATCGGTCTTCTGGTGGTTGCGCATGCCCTGCGTGCCGGCGAGCACCGTGGCGTCGTAGGCCATCACCGCCGTGCGCGAGCGCTCGGCGCCGTGCTGGGCGGCATTGACCGAGCCGATGCCGGTGACCATGCCATCGGCCGGGGTGTTGGCCACCAGGTCTTCCTCGCTGCGGCGGTTGCGCTGCGCGGCCACCGCGAGCGCGCCGTACTCCAGAAAACTGTCCGGGTCGCACAGGTCGGCGATGTTCTCGCGCGCGGTGCGCAGGCCCAGGGCGTGGCGGCGCGCGACCGCCTCGGGCCGGGCCGCATCGAGCGTGCGGGCCTGGCGGTCGATCAGGCGCTGAAGGTCGGGCCGGAGTGCGGCCGGCCCGGCCGCGGCGGCGGGCGCCTCCGCGGAGGCGGCGGCCGGCAGGTCGGACGGGCGAGCGGGCGTCGCCCGCAGCAGGACATCGCCCACCTGCACCGACTCACCCGGCGCAAACAGCAGCTCCAGCACCTGCGCAGCCGTTTCGGCGCGCAGCTCGTGCTCCATCTTCATGGCCTCGAGGATCACCAGCACGTCGCCCTGGCGCACCTGGTCGCCAGGGGCGACCAGCCATTGCACGATCTGGGCGGCCAGGGGAGAACGCAGGGAATTCATGCACCGATTCTGCGCGGCACCCGGGCGCGCGCAGGTCAATCGGGAGACAGGGAGGGGGGAGGAAGCGAGAAGAACGGGTCGCGGCGGCCCCGGGCCGCGAGCCAGGAGGGGCTCAGTAGATGTCGGAGTCGGCCCACTGCGACGACGGGCCGTCCTCGGCCGTCACGGGCACGTTGAGGTTGAGCACGAACACCACTTCACCGCCGAAGCGGCCCACGCCCAGGCTTTTCATCAGCACCTGTTCCTGCTCGGGGCGCTCCATGCGCAGGAAACAGATGGCCTGCTTGGTGCCTTCGTGCATGGCGGTCAGGATGTCGAGCCGCGTGATGCGCCCGAACTCGCTGCACAGCTGGTGCAGCGCGGACTTCAGACTGGAAACGTCGCTGTATTGCCTGAGTTCTGCGAGTGTGCTCACAATCAACTCCCTCAAAGTTCGAAACGGCGGTGGCGATGCGGTAGCGCGGGGATGGGGAAAAAACGCAGGCTTGGCATCGGCGATGGGGCCATGTTAGAACAATAGCAACAAAATCTAACATTCACGTTACAAATTTTCCCCACATTTGGGTAGGTCGTGCGGAAGTTCACACGCCCTGAACCACCTTACGCCCGCCATGTGTGCAACAGATGACAGTCGGTCTGTATGCTGCACCTTCGACCATCGACACCCTTGCCATGCGCCCTGGATCTGACAACCGCCCCCCGCTGATCGCCGACAACGCCCTGGAGCGCGCCGGCGCCTGGACCGTGCCGCATCAGCGCGGCGAGCTGGACCGTCTGGCCGAAATGGCCGCGCAACTCGCCGGCACCTCGGCGGCTTTGCTGCTCGACCTGTCCCACGAGGCGCCCGAAGTCATGGGCTCACACGGCCTGGACCCGGACCAGACGGCCAGCACCCTGGAAGCCTGCACACCGCAGCTTCGCGAGCGCACGGACATCGAGCGCTGGCTGACGGCCGGCCCCCTGCACGGGCACTGGCTGCCGGTGTTCGACGCGGTCGGACAGTCCGGCCTGTTGCTGCTCGACCCGGCACCCCGCGAGCAGCCGGCCATCGGCGCGCCCACGCTGCAGCTGCTGGCGCAACACGCCGCCGATGTGCTGGCGCTGGCGCGCCGCTGCGAACAGAGCGAGCAGTACAACGCCAACGTGCTGCGCGAAAGCGAAAGCCGGCTCAACCTGACCGAACACACGGCGGGCGCCGGCAGCTGGTCGCTGCAGCTGTCCACGCGCGAGGTGGTGCACTCGGACGAGTTCGCCACCATCCTGGGTCTGGCCGATCACCGCCAGGTGCGCAACCTCGAAGACATGGTGCAGCGCTACTCCCCCGAGTGGCGCAACGGCATCCGCCAGCGCCTGGAGCGCTGCGCACAGTACGGCGAGGGCTTCGACGAAGAGATCCAGGTGATGGTCGAGGGCGGCGCGCCCAAGTGGGTGCGCACCGTGGGCACTGCCGTGCGGCGCGCCAACGGCCAGATCGTGCGCATCCAGGGCGCGATCCAGGACATCTCGGCCCAGAAGCAGGCCCAGCAGGACACGCTGCGCCTGGCGATGCGCCTGACCACCACCCTGGCCAGCATCACGGAAGCCTTCGTCACGCTGGACCGGCAATGCTGCTTCACCTACCTCAACCAGGAAAGCGAACGGCTGCTGCAGAAGACCACGGCCGACCTGCTGGGCCTGGAGGTCTGGCAAGGTTTCAGCGCCGGCCTCTCGCAGCGCCTGAAGGACCAGCTCACGAAATCGCTCAACACCAACCGCCGCGTGGAGCTGGAAGACTTCTTTCCCACGCTGGGCAAATGGCTGGAGGTGCGGGCCTACCCGTTCGCCGAAGGCCTGGCCGTCTATTTCCGCGACGTCACCGAACGGCGGCGCTCGCAGGAACAGCTCATGCTGCTGGAGACCAGTGTGTCCCGGCTCAACGACATCGTGGCGATCGCCGAGACCGGTGCGGGCAGCGACGACCAGGAGCCGCGCATCGTGTTCGTGAACGACGCCTTCGAGCAGCACACCGGCTACAGCCGTGCCGAGGTGCTGGGACAGACGCCGCGCATGCTGCTTGAACTCGACCCGGCCATTCCCAAGCTGCGCGAACTCGCGCAAGGCCTGCAGCAGACCCGCCAGGCCCGCACCGAACTGATGGTGCGCCGCAAGAACGGCGCCATGTTCTGGGTGGAACTGGAAGTGGTGTCGGTGCAGGCCACGGCCGAGGAGGTGACGCACTGGGTGGCGGTGGGGCGTGACATCACGCAGCGCAAGACCGCCGAGGACATGATCCGCCACCTGGCGTTCTACGACGCACTGACCGACCTGCCCAACCGCCAGCTGCTGCTGGACCGGCTGCAGCAGGCGCTGGCGGCCAGCGCGCGCTCGGGCCAGCACGGCGCCCTGATGTTCATCGACCTGGACAACTTCAAGATCCTCAACGACACGCTGGGCCACCACATGGGCGACCAGCTGCTGCAGAAGGTGGCCGCGCGCCTGACCCGCAGCGTGCGCAAGACCGACATGGTCGCGCGCCTGGGCGGCGACGAGTTCGTGGTGATGGTCGACGACCTGAGCACCGACCCGGACGCCGCCGCCTTCAAGGCCACCGCCCTGGCCGAGAAAGTGCTCAACACGCTGCGCGAGCCTTTCCAGCTCACCGGCCACCAGCACTTCGCCACGCCCAGCATCGGCGTGACCTCGTTCAACGGCCAGCAGAGCGACGTGGGCGAACTGCTCAAGCAAGCCGACCTGGCGATGTACCAGGCCAAGTCGCTGGGCCGCAACACGCTGTGCTTCTTCGACCCCAACATGGCGGCCACGGTGAGCGCCAACGCCACCGTGAGCTCCGACCTGCGGGTGGCGCTGAGCGAGCAGCAGTTCGTCGTTCACTACCAGCCGCAGGTGGACCGCGTGGGCGTGATCACCGGCGTGGAAGCGCTGGTGCGCTGGCAACACCCCCAGCGCGGCCTGATATTCCCGGCCGATTTCATCCCCGTGGCCGAAGACACCGGCCTGATCCTGCCGCTGGGCCAGTGGGTGCTGGAGAAGTCCTGCGAACAGCTCGCGGCCTGGGCCGACCGGCCCCAGACGGCCAACCTCAGCATCGCAGTGAACGTGAGCGTGCGCCAGTTCCGCCACCCCGACTTCGTCGACATGGTGATGGCCGCCATCACGCGCACCGGCATCCGCCCGCACAAGCTCAAGCTCGAACTCACCGAGAGCCTGCTGGCCGACCGCATGGAGATCACCATCGACAAGATGGGCATGCTCAAGGCCCTGGGCGTGACGCTCTCGCTGGACGACTTCGGCGTCGGCTATTCGTCGCTCTCGGTGCTCAAGCGCCTGCCGCTGGACCAGCTCAAGATCGACAAAGGCTTCGTGGCCGACGTGCTCACCGACCCGAACGACGCCGCGATCTCGCGCGCCATCATCGCGCTGGCGCAGAGCCTGAGCCTGCAGGTGGTGGCCGAAGGCGTGGAAACGCAGGAACAGCGCGACTTCCTGGCCTACCAGGGCTGCGACCAGTTCCAGGGCCACCTGTTCGCCAAGCCCCTGCCCATCGAGGCGCTCGACGCCCTGCTGCAGAACCCGACTGCGGGCATGCTGGTGCTGTCCTGACCCGTGGCCCTCACCAGTTGGTGATGGTGGGGTTCTGGAAGCTGTAGTGGTTGGGCAGCGCGAGGTTGGAGAACGAGAACGACAGGCTCACGTCCAGCGCCGTCACCTGGTGCCACCAGCCCAGGGGCAGGAAGACCGTCTCGCCCGGCTCGACGATCACCTCGAGCACCGTGGCCTGGCTGAACAGCGGATAACGCGCGAGGTCGGGCCGGTCGAGATCGATCGGGCTGTAGACCTCGAAGTGGTTGTAGAGCAGCGGCGTCTGCAGCGGTGAAATGAAACGCCAGCGCTTGCGCCCCACCACCTGGGTGTGGCACAGCATCAGCGTGTCGTGGTGCAGCGGCGTGACCGTGCCCGCCGGGCCGAACCAGAACGACGCGCGGCGCGCCAGCTGCGAGGGATCGCAGAACGCGGGCAGGCTGCCGATGTCGGCCAGGATGGGCGCGAACTCGGGCCGCGCCAGCATCTCGTTGTTGGCGGTGAGGTAGTAGTCGTTGGTGGTGCCACCGGCGAGCACCTGGTCGACAAAGTCCGCAAGGCGGACCTGGCGCCGGTGGTCCATCTTGTTGACCTCGTAGTTCGGGTCCGCGCCGCGTTCGGCCTGGATCTCCACCTGCAGGTGGCCGAAGCGCTCGCGCAGGTCCTGCGGCGACCAGCGCCGCATGGCCGGCCAGTCGCGCGCCGCGCCGGTGAGCACCAGGGGGCGGCTGCCCACCACGTACTTCTCGACGAACTCGTCCAGCGGCACATCGCCGCGCTTCTCCACCTGGCCATAGCGCGGGTTCAGCTCCAGCAGCTTCTGCTGGTTGGCCATCACCGACTCGAGCTTGGTCTGCAGCTGCTGGAACTTGCGCGCCGCGAGAAACGCCGGGTCGCTCTCCATGGCCCGGATCGCGGGTTCGCACTCGGCCGGGTCCAGGCCGGCTTCGGTCATGGTGACCAGCATGGATTCGGGTGTGCACTGGCGCAGCCGGTTTTCGGCGATCCATTGCCGCCAGCCCGCATCCAGCGGGCGGTAGGCGATGGCTTCCAGCGGTTTGGGTGCGGCGGGAATGGTGGACGGGTTCATGGCGCCGGTCAGTATCGCACCGGCCGTGTGTCGAAACGCGTCGGATTGTTACCCGGTGAACAGGGCCACATTGCCACCGGCCGCCGTGGTGTTGATGGTCAGCGTCTGTTCGGCGCAGAAGCGCTGCAGGTAGTGCGGGCCGCCCGCCTTGGGGCCGGTGCCGCTGAGGCCTTCCCCGCCGAAAGGCTGCACACCCACGACGGCACCGATCATGTTGCGGTTCACATAGACGTTGCCCACGCGGGCCGCGCCGGCCAGTGCCAGCGCACGGCTGTCGATGCGGGTCTGGATGCCCAGCGTGAGGCCGTAGCCCAGCGCGTTGATTCGCTGGATGACGGCCATCGGATCGCCGCTCCAGCGCACCACCTGCAGCACCGGGCCGAAGATTTCCTGCCCCACCTCGGCGATGTCCCCCACCTCGAACATCTGCGGCGCGACCAGCTGCGGCAGATCGGTCGAGGGGCGCGCCTCCAGCAGGGGCCGGGCCTGCTGGCGCAGGCGCTGAAGATGGCGCGCGATGCCCTCGAAGGCCTCGGCGTCGATGACAGGGCCCAGGTCGGTCGACAGCGCCGACGGATCCCCGGCCACCAGTTCGCTCGCGGCGCCCCCGATCATGGCGATCACGCCGTCGGCCACGGCCTCGTGCACACACAGCAGGCGCAGCGCCGAACAGCGCTGGCCGGCGCTGCGGAACGCACTCTGCACCACGGCGTCGGCCACCTGCTCGGGCAGGGCCGTGCTGTCCACCAGCATGGCGTTGATGCCGCCGGTCTCGGCGATCAGCGGCACGAGGGGACCGTCTTTCGCGGCCAGCGCGCGCTGGATCAGCTTGGCCACCTGCGTCGAACCGGTGAACACCACGCCGGCCACACCCGCCTGCGCCACCAGGGCCGCGCCCACGGTGTCGCCCGGGCCGTGCAGCAATTGCAGCGCCTCGGCCGGCACACCCGCCGCATGCAGCAGCTTCACCGCTTCGAGCGCGATGGCGGGGGTCTGCTCGGCGGGCTTGGCCAGCACGGTGTTGCCGGTGACCAGCGCGGCCGCCACCTGGCCGATGAAGATCGCCAGCGGGAAATTCCACGGGCTGATGCACACCCAGGCGCCGCGCCCTTCGAGCCGCAGCGTGTTGCTCTCGCCCGTGGGACCCGGCAGCGTCTGCGGCGCCATCACGCGCTCGGCGTCGTTCGCGTAGTAGCGCAGGAAGTCGATCGCCTCGCGCACCTCGGACACCGCATCGCCCCAGCCCTTGTGCGCCTCCTTCACCAGCAGCGCACACAGGCGCGGCATCTGCTGTTGCAGCGCATCGGCCGCACGTCGCAGCACGGCCGCGCGCTCGGTCAGCGGCGCATGGTTCCAGCCGGCAAAGGCCCGCACGGCGGCCTCCACGGCGGCCGGCGCGTCGGCGGCACGGGACTCGGCCACCGCCGGCACCACCAGCGCCGCGTGCGCGGCCAGCAGCGGCTCGCGGTGCGCGGCCACCGCGAGGTCCAGTCCCTGGCTGTTGGGGCGCGCCGGTCCGTACAGATCCGGCGGCAGGGGCAGCGAGGACGCGACGGCCTCCGGCCGGGACTGCGCCAGCGGCGACACCAGCAGCTCATCCATGCCCACCGATTCGTCGGCCAGCTGGTGCACGAACGACGAGTTCGCGCCGTTCTCCAGCAGGCGGCGCACCAGATAGGCCAGCAGGTCGCGGTGCGCGCCCACCGGGGCATAGACGCGGCACGAGACGGCCGGGTTCTTCAGCACCTCGCGGTAGATACCCTCACCCATGCCGTGCAGGCGCTGCAGCTCGAAGGGCGTGCCCTGCTTTCCCGCCATCTGCAGGATGGCCGCGATGGTGCCCGCGTTGTGCGTGGCGAACTGCGGGTGGATCGCATCGTGCGCCGCGAGCAAGGCGCGCGCGCAAGCCAGGTAGCTCACATCGGTGTGCGGCTTCTGCGTGAACACCGGGTAGGCCGGCAGGCCCAGCTCCTGCGCGCGCTTGATCTCGGCGTCCCAGTAGGCGCCCTTCACAAGGCGGCACATGAACTTGAGCCGGTGTTGCCGCGCCAGGTCCGCCACGTGCTCGATCAGCTCCACCGCCCGCGTCTGGTAGGCCTGCAAGGCCAGGCCGAAGCCCTGCCATTGCGGGCAGTGCTGCGCCACCCGCGTTGCCAGCGCCTCGAACACGGCCAGCGACAGCTCGAGCCGGTCCACCTCTTCCGCGTCGATGGTGAGATTGAGGTGGGCGGCAGCCGCCGCCTCGCACAGCGACCACACGCGCGGCACCAGCTCGCGCATCACACGATCGTGCTGCGCGTCCTCGTAGCGGGGGTGCAGCGCGCTGAGCTTGATGGAGATGCCGTCGTTCTGGCTCGGGTGCCGCGCGGGGTCGGCGCTGCGCGCGATGGCGGCGATGGCGTTGCGGTAGCTCTCGAGGTAACGCAGGGCGTCTTCATCGGTGCGCGCGCCCTCGCCCAGCATGTCGAAGCTGAAGCGCAGGTTGGCCTGGCGCTTGCGCGCCGCGGCGGCTTCCTTCATGCCCTCGACGATGGTCTGCCCCAGCACGAACTGGCGACCCAGCAACTGCACCGCGCGCAGCGTGGCGGCCACCACGGTCCTGGCGCCCAGCTTGGCCATCAGGCCGGGCTCGCTGCCCACCGACGGCAGGAAGTGTTTGGACATGGCAATGGCCGTGGACGATAGGCGCGCCAGCGTCGAGTCGGCCGCGCCGTCGAAATCGGCCCTCCCCAGCTGGTCGGCGGTGAGCGCGATCGCCGTCTCGGCATCGGGCACGCGCAGCAGCGCCTCGGCCAGCCGCATGAGGGCCAGGCCTTCGGCGCTGGAGATCGGGTATTCCTTCAGCAGGCTTTCCATCGCCCAGAACGGCGGCGGGTTCTCGCGCACCGCACGCACCCAGGGCGCCGCGTCGCCGGCCGCCGCCGCCCAGTCCAGCGCGCCCTTCAGCGCCCCCAGTCGCTGAGCCAGCACGCCGGCCTCCGGGCGGTAGGGAAACGGCAGGCGGTCTTGGGCACGGGGCATGGAGGGCTCCAGAAAGCGATGGATCGGTGAATTCACGCATGTTGCCGCTCATTCAGACGAGTTTTTCACCAAAGATTTGCCATCAAACCGGATAATTCACCAACATGCCTGACGAACTCGACCGCATCGACCTGAAGATCCTGCAACTCCTGCAGGCCGATGGCCGGCTGACCAACCTCAAGCTCGCCGAGGCGGTGGCGCTCTCCCCCACCGCCGTGCTCGCGCGCACGCAGCGCCTGCAGCGCGACGGCTACATCCTGGGCTACGAGGCGCGGCTGAACCCGCTCAAGCTCGGGCGGGGCATGATGGTCTTCGTCGAGGTGCTGCTCGACCGCACCACCCCCAACGTGTTCAACGAGTTCAAGGCCGCGGTGCAGGTGCGCGACGAAATCATGGAATGCCACATGGTCGCCGGCGGCTTCGACTACCTGCTCAAGACCCGCATGGCCGACATGGCCGCCTACCGCGACTTCGCCGGCAGCGTGCTGTGGCAGTTGCCGGGGGTGCGCGAGACGCGGACCTATGCGGTGATGGAAGAGGTGAAGAACAGCTCAAGGCTGCCGTTGTGACGCGTCACGCCGCAGGCGCCGCACAGCGGCGCCGCTTTTCCTCATACTCAGCCTTTGCCGCGAGATGCCGGTCGTAGCGACGGGCGTCCTCCTGCCGATAGGCCTCGTAGGCGGCGTCCCATGCACGGATTTCTGGCTCGTTCAGCACCATATGAGGATCGCGAACTCGGTAGGGCTCCTGCCAGTAGCGCCGTTCGTATTGGTTCCAAAGGCCGTCATAGCCGGAGAAAAACCGGATAACGTCTATGGAAATGCTCAAGTAAGCTGGAATGGTGAACTTGGTCAAGCTGACCTCCGTGCCGACGCGAACTTCGGGGAGCGCCCTCAACTCCTCGGCGTTGGCCAAGCTGATGTAAGGCATATCCCAGGGGACCCTGTCATACGTGCATGTCCTCGCATACAGCGTCTCATCATCTGCAGGATAGGGATGTTCAGCCCATTCGCATTTCTTTTGGCCGCCCATGCCAGGCCCCCAAAAGGTCCACGTTTCTGTGTAAGGTCTCCTGTCCTCGATCGATTGATGTGACCATCCGTATAGGGTCCAAACGAAAGTCTGAGGCGCGGTGCTTTCGTACGTGACCTTCTCCAGCCGGTGTGTGGATTCAAGCGGAGCACGACGCTCCCAAGGTCTTTGGCCCCCCTCCCACGGACTTGCCACAAAGTCCGGAAACGGCGGCATGGGCTTGCTCGGCAAGGCGTCCAGCTCTCGCAGCGCAGTCAGCACATGCTCGCGAATCCGCCCCGCCGTGGCCAACGCGGGATTGAGGTAGATCTCGAGAAGCCCATGGCCGATCAGGTCCCCTTTGCCATTGAGCCCCGCTGGTCGGCTCATGTACGGCGGTATCTCCGTGGTGTTGGCCACCACGGCGCCGATGAGCCGCAAGCCGTTGATGACCATGTCCTTGTCCGCGAGCGTGTGGGCGCCGGAAAGCGTCGGTGACGCGGGCGCCACGTGCACCACCCGCACGTCTTTGCCCTCGCTCTTGCTCGCGGCATGGGCATACGCCCGGTTCACGAAGAGGTTGCCCTGGGAATGGGCGAAGAACAGCATCTTCTTCTGCTGGCCCGTCCAGAGATCGATCTGATCGCGATGTCGAGCGGCTACCTCACCCATACTGGGGCTCCCTAGACTGGCGGTCAGTTCGCGCATCAGCGCTGCGCGCGACAGATCGAACAGGTCATCGAGGAATTGCACCAGGCTGGGAATGGCCAAGGTCAGCGCCTTCCACCAGAAACCTTCTCCTCGCGCCGCTGAAAAGAACAGTTCGAACCGACCGGCCAGCAGGCTTCCATGTTCGTTCAGCCGCTGGTCGAAGGTCTCCACGAAATCGGCGAAGCCTTGGGTGTCGTTGTAGAAGAGCTGGTAGGTGATGGACTCGCCTTGAGGTGTCGCGGGACCGTAGAGATCCTCCAGCCTTCTTCGAGCCTCACTCGCTTGAGGCAGTGTGGTCTGGACCCCATTGAAGAATCCGAACACCACGCCACTCTTTTCGCATTGATCTCCTGCCACTGCCGATAGAGGCACTACAAAAGAAAAAAACAGAAGCCACATACGTGGCCATTGGGAAAAAACTTCAATCACAGCCGCGCCCCTTGAACGAGCTCGACACTGAGCCGCTGGCGGCCTTGTTGAATGCGATGTAAGCCTTCAACCGGTCTTTGGTGTTGGTGGACATCGACTCAATCTCCCCAGACAGCTGAGAAGCTTCTACCCCTGCGAAGGTGTCAAAGACACAATCAACGGCTCGGGCGCTGGCCTCTACAGCCTCGTCCACTACCGTCGGATTGCTGGTGTCCACCAACAGCATTCGTCGATACGCCCGTGCCGTCTGCATCGCCGCCTTGCGCTGCGCGGGCTCCGCATACTTTTTCTCGATGTACCGTTCAATGTCATCCCGAACACCGTTGGCGTTCGCATCAATCCCGGCGAGCGTGGGCTCGCGTTCAAGCACCGGCAACTCACCACTGGCTTCCAGCCGGGCAATCTCCTCCTGCGGTGTGCGCGACGCGCCCTCACTACCCGTCCCACCGCCGCAACCCGCCAGCGCAAACGCCAACGCCAGTGCCCACATCCCCGGGCGCGTGGCACAGCCATTTTTCATCATCGTGCGTTCCTCCCTGAATCGCCAAGCAGCCATCCGCTTGGCCAACCCCAATATAGTTAATTAGAACTACACATACCCCCCGGGGGCATTTCTCGGCAACGTGGCATTCGGCGCAGCACAATGGCCCTCTCACTCCCGGGAGCTGCCATGCGCCGCATCACCACCGCCCTCGCCGCCCTGCTGTCGGGCGTCACCCTCGCAGCCGCCACCGCTCACGCCCAGAGCATCAAGCCCGGCCTGTGGGAAATGAGCCAGAAGATGGGCGGCAACGCCCAGATGGACCAGGCCAGGGCGCAGATGCAGCAGCAGATGGCCGGCATGTCACCGGCGCAGCGCAAGCAGATGGAAGACATGCTGGCCAAGCAGGGCATGGGCATGCCCGCACAGGGCTCGGGCGGCGGCATGGCCATGAAGGTCTGCATCACGCCCGAGATGGCCGCGAAGCAGGACCTGCCGATGCAGGGCGAATGCACCAGCACCGTCACCTCGCGCAGCGCCAGCACGCTGAAGATGAGTTTCGTCTGCAAGAAGCCGCCGTCCTCCGGCGAAGGCACCTACACCTTCAGCGGCGACACCGCCTACACCATGAAGATGGTGATCAACAGCATGCACCAGGGCAAGCCCCAGACCACGACCATGGACGGTCAGGGCAAGTGGCTCTCGGCGGACTGCGGGACGGTCAAGCCGGCGAAGTGACTTTGGCGGGGCGGCCGCCGAACACGGCGCGGCCCACGCGCACCATGGTCGAGCCGGCGACGATGGCCGCTTCCAGGTCGTCGCTCATGCCCATCGAGAGCGTGTCGAGCGCAAAGCCGGCACCGTTGAGCTCGTCGAACAAGGTCCTGGCCTGCAGGAACACCGCGCGCTGCGCCTCGAAGGTCTCGGCCGGCTCGGGTATGCACATCAGGCCGCGCAGCCGCAGGTTCGGCAAACGCGCCACCGCCTGGGCCAGCTCATGCAATTCGGCCGGGGCCACACCCGCTTTTGTGAGACCCCCGTCCACGTTGACCTGCAGGCAGACCTGCAAGGGCCGCAGCCCTTGGGGCCGCTGCTCGTTCAGGCGCTCGGCGATCTTGAGCCGGTCGACCGATTGCACCCAGTCGAAATGCGCAGCCACCAGGCGGGTCTTGTTGCTTTGCAGAGGACCGATGCAGTGCCATTCCGTTGGCATCGGCGCAACAGCCGACTCGCGCAAGGCAAGGATCTTCTCGACGCCTTCCTGCACGTAGTTTTCACCAAAACACCGCTGGCCGGCAGCCTGCGCCTGACGAACGGCCTCCGGCCCGAAGGTCTTGGACACCGCGAGCAAAACCACCTCATCCACAGGGCGTCCGGCCTGCGCGCACGCCCGTGCGATGCGCTCCTTCAACCCTTGGAGATTGCGTTCAATGGTCGTCATAATCTGCCGTCATACCTCAACACCGCACGGGACCCCGGGATGGATATCACCCAACTGCTTGCCTTCAGCGTCAAGAACAAAGCATCCGATCTTCATCTCTCGGCCGGTCTTCCACCCATGATACGGGTGCATGGTGATGTGCGACGCATCAACGTCGAACCGCTGGACCACAAGCAGGTCCACGGCATGGTGTACGACATCATGAACGACAGCCAGCGCAAACAGTACGAGGAATTCCTGGAGTGCGACTTCTCGTTCGAGATCGAAGGCCTGGCCCGCTTCCGCGTCAACGCGTTCAACCACAACCGCGGTGCCGGCGCGGTGTTCCGGACCATCCCGAGCAAGATCCTCACACTGGAGCAGCTCAACGCGCCCCGGATCTTCGGCGACCTCGCCCTGCGCCCGCGCGGCCTGGTGCTGGTGACCGGGCCCACGGGTTCGGGCAAGTCCACCACGCTGGCCGGCATGGTCAACCACCTCAATGAAACCGAGTACGGCCACATCCTCACGGTGGAAGACCCGGTGGAGTTCGTGCACGAGTCCAAGAAGTGCCTGGTCAACCAGCGCGAGGTCGGCCCGCACACGCTGAGCTTCTCGAACGCGCTGCGCTCGGCGCTGCGCGAGGACCCGGACGCGATCCTGGTCGGTGAAATGCGCGACCTCGAAACCATCCGCCTGGCCATGACCGCCGCCGAAACCGGCCACCTGGTGTTCGGCACGCTGCACACCTCCAGCGCGGCCAAGACCATCGACCGCATCATCGACGTGTTCCCGGCCGAAGAAAAGGACATGGTGCGCGCGATGCTGTCCGAATCGCTGGTGGCGGTGATCTCCCAGACGCTGTGCAAGACCAAGGACGGCACGGGCCGCGTCGCGGCGCACGAGATCATGCTGGGCACCAGCGCGATCCGCAACCTGATCCGCGAAGCCAAGGTGGCGCAGATGTACTCGGCCATCCAGACCGGCAACAGCGTGGGCATGCAGACGCTGGACCAGAACCTCTCGGACCTGGTCAAGCGCAACGTCATCAGCCCGGCGGAAGCGCGCGGCAAGGCGAAGATCCCGGAAAATTTCCCCGGCTGATCAGCCAAGGAAGGCAGGCACCATGGAACGCGACCAGGCATCCAAATTCATCAACGACCTGCTGCGCCTCATGCTCAGCCGCTCGGGCAGCGACCTGTTCCTCACCGCCGACTTCCCGCCGGCGATCAAGGTCGACGGCTCCATCGTCAAGGTGTCGCCGCAGCCGCTGAACGCCACGCACACGCTGGCGCTGGCGCGCGCCATCATGAACGACAAGCAGGCCGCCGAGTTCGAGCGCTCGAAGGAGTGCAATTTCGCGATCTCGCCGCCCGCCATCGGGCGCTTCCGCGTCAATGCCTTCATCCAGCAGGGCAAGGTCGGCATGGTGCTGCGCACGATTCCCGCCGTGCTGCCCACCATCGACAAGCTCGGCCTGCCCCAGGTGCTCAAGGACGTGGCGCTGTCCAAGCGGGGCCTGTGCATCCTGGTCGGTGCCACGGGCTCGGGCAAGTCCACCTCGCTGGCATCGATGGTGGACTGGCGCAACGAGAACACCCACGGCCACATCATCACGGTGGAAGACCCGATCGAATTCGTGCACCCCCACAAGAACTGCGTGGTGACGCAGCGCGAGGTGGGTCTGGACACGGACAGCTGGGAGGCCGCGCTGAAGAACACGCTGCGCCAGGCGCCCGACGTGATCCTGATGGGCGAGATCCGCGACCGCGAGGCCATGGAGCACGCGATCCAGTTCTCCGAAACCGGCCACCTGTGCCTGGCCACGTTGCACGCCAACAGCGCCAACCAGGCGCTGGACCGCATCATCAACTTCTTCCCCGAAGAGCGCCGTGCGCAACTGCTGATGGACCTGTCGCTGAACCTGCGCGCCCTGATCTCCCAGCGCCTGGTGCCGCGCCAGGACAACAAGGGCCGGCACGCGGCGGTGGAGATCATGTTGAACTCGCCGCTGATCTCCGACCTGATCTTCAAGGGCGATGTCGCCGAGATCAAGGAGATCATGAAGAAGAGCACCCAGATGGGCATGCAGACCTTCGACCAGGCGCTGTTCAACGCCTTCGAGGCCAACCTCATCACGCTGGAAGACGCATTGCGCAACGCCGATTCGCTCAACGACCTGCGCCTGCAGATCAAGCTCAACAGCCAGCGCGCCAAGTCGCTCGACCTGGCCGCGGGCACCGAGCACCTCACGATAGTCTGACCCACCCCCGCGCCGCGCTGGCGCGCGTCACCCCCTCAAGGGGACAATGTCTGCGGCCCGGCAAAGCCGGTTCCGCGACATTTCTTGTATTGGAAGCTTCTTCACATGACCAGCATCGCTGAACGCACCTACGAATCCACCCCTGCGCGCAAGGTCGCCTTCATCGGCCTGGGCGTCATGGGCTATCCCATGGCGGGGCACCTGGCGCGCGCCGGCCACACCGTCACGGTCTACAACCGCTCCGGCGCCAAGGCCGCGGCCTGGGTGGCCGAATTCGGCGGCGCGCACAAGCCCACGCCGCGCGAAGCGGCCCAGGGCGCCGACATCGTGTTCGCCTGCGTGGGCAACGACGACGACCTGCGCTCGATCACGCTCGGTGCCGACGGCGCTTTCGCCGGCATGGCCCCCGGCGCGGTGTTCGTGGACCACACCACCGCCTCGGCCGACGTGGCGCGCGAGCTGCACGGCGCGGGCAAGACCCTGGGCATTGCCTTTGTGGACGCACCCGTCTCGGGCGGTCAGGCTGGTGCGCAGAACGGCGCCCTGACCGTGATGTGCGGCGGCGAAACGGCGGCGTTCGACTCGGTCAGGCCGGCGGCCATGGCCTTCTCGCGCGCCTTCACCCGCCTGGGCGAGAGCGGCGCGGGCCAGCTCACCAAGATGGTCAACCAGATCTGCATCGCCGGCCTGGTGCAAGGCCTGTCCGAGGCGATCGCCTTCGGCCAGAAGGCCGGGCTCGACATGGTTCAGGTGCTCGACGTGATCGGCAAGGGCGCGGCCCAGAGCTGGCAAATGGACAACCGGGGCAAGACCATGGTGGCCGACCAGTTCGACTTCGGCTTCGCCGTGGACTGGATGCGCAAGGACCTGGGCCTGGTGCTCGACGAAGCCAAGCGCAACGGTGCGCGCCTGCCGGTCACCGCGCTGGTGGACCAGTTCTACGCCGACGTGCAGGCCATGGGCGGCCAGCGCCTGGACACCTCAAGCCTGATCAAACGCTTGAAGTAGCTCCCCCCGCGCCGCCTTCGGCGTCACCCCCCAGGGGGCAACACGTGCGGCCCGGCGAAGCCGGTTCCGCCGTGTTCTGGATGGCGCCACCGCCGGCGCCGCTGTTTGCTTACTTCGTGGGGTTGGTGGGCGCTGGCTGCTTGGCGGCGCCGATGTTGACGAGTTCCTGCTCGGAAATGATCTCGAACACGCGCACCACGCGGGACACGCTCTGCGTGTTGCGTGCGATGTCGGTGGCGCGGTCGGCTTCGCGCTGCGTCACCCGGCCCATCAGGTACACCGTGCCACGCTCGGTCACCACCTTGAAGGCGCTGGCCGTGAGGTCCTTGGCGTCCACCAGCGACGCCTTCACCCGGCCGGTGATCAGCGTGTCGCTCGCGCGCTCCTTGAGCGAGGGGCTGTTGGTCACGCCCAGCTCGTTGATGACCTCGCGCACGTTCTCCACGCCGGTCACAATCTGCGTGACCTTGGTCTTGACCGCCTCGCTGGAGGCCTCGCCCGTGATCAGCACGCGGCGGTTGTAGCTGGAGATGGCGTAACGCGCGTGCGCGTCGCCCAGCTCGTCCTTGAGGCGGTTGGACGCGCGCAGTTCGATGCCCTGGTCGTCCAGCTGGGCACCCGAGGTGCGCCGGTCCACCGCCACCAGCGCGGTCACGGCCGCGCCGCCCACCACCAGCGGCGCGCAGGCGCTCAGCGTGGCACCCAGGGCGGCCACGGCGAGCGCGGCGGCGGCGATGCGGTGAAAGGAAGGGGTGTCGGTACGGTTCATGATGAAGCACTCTCCATAGGGATGTTGGACTCGTCGGGCAGACCCAGCAACTGGGCGTCCACGCCGTCGCAGAGGCAGTGCAGCACCAGGTGCTGCACTTCGAGGATGCGGGCCGGCAGCTCGTGCGGCACGCACAGGTGCACGTCGGTGTCGCGCAGTTGCATCGAGAGCCGGCCGCCGCGCGCGCCCGTGAGCGCCACCACGATCATCTCGCGCTCGTGCGCGGCTTCCACCGCCGCCAGCACGTTGGCCGAGTTGCCGCTGGTGGACAGCACCAGGAGCACGTCGCCGGCCTGGCCCAGCGCCCGCACCTGGCGGGCGAACACCGCGCGGGCGTCGAAATCGTTGGCAATGCCGGTCAGCACCGCCGCGTCGGACGACAGCGAAAGCGCGGCCAGTTCGGGCCGCTCGCGCTCGTAGCGCCCCATGAAACTGGCCGCGAAGTGCTGTGCGGCGGCGGCCGAAGCACCGTTGCCGCAGGCCAGCACCTTGCCACCACCGGTGACACTGGCCAGCACGGCGGCGATGGCGGATTCGACCAGCGGCGCCAGGGACTGCGCGCACTGGTACTTCAGGTCGGCGCTGTCGATGAACTGTTGCTGGATGCGTTGCAGAAGCATGGCGCGATCATAGCGGTGAGGGGTGTATCAAATTGCTCAGAATGCCGCAGAGGCATCAAAAGCGGCGCGCAGCCACTCGATGCGAGCCGGCGTCGGCGCGTCGAACGCGCCTTCGATCAGCACCACATCGAAGCGGCATGCAGGCTCTGAGCCCCATCGCAGCAAAAAGTGCCGCGCGGCGAACACGATGCGCCGTTGCTTCGCCCCGGTGATGCTCGCCCCGGCGCCCCCGTGGCGCTGGCTGGCGCGCTGGCGCACCTCGACAAAGACCAGCGTGCCGTCGGGCTCGCGCATAATCAAATCGACTTCGCCGCCACCGCGGCCCGGGGTCCTGAAGTTGCGCTGCACCAGCGCCAGGCCATGGCACAGCAAGTGGGCCAGGGCCGCATCTTCTGCCGCAGCACCCCGGTCCCGGGTGGTCTGATTTCTGGATGTCCACATTGTCTGCAAGCACTCCATCCCTGTTGGCCGCCGCCCGTGACGCCGCGGGGCACCAGCATTATCCGCAGGGCGCGCTCTACATGGTCGCCACCCCCATCGGCAACCTGGCCGACATCGGGCTGCGCGCGCTGCAGGTGCTCTCCCTCGTGGACACGGTGGCCTGCGAGGACACGCGCCACACCGCCGCGCTGCTGCAGGGCTACGGTCTGCACAAGCCGCTGCTGGCGCTGCACGAGCACAACGAGGCCGAGGCCGCGCAGACCGTCGTCCAGCGCCTGCAGGAAGGCCAGCGCATCGCCTACGTGAGCGACGCCGGCACGCCGGGCGTGAGCGACCCGGGCGCGCGCCTGGTCGCGGCGGCGACCGCCGCCGGCCTGCGCTGCCTGCCGATCCCCGGCGCCAGCAGCATCACCGCGCTGCTCAGCGTGGCTGGGCACAGCGGCTGGGACGGCCGCTTCGTGTTCGCCGGCTTCCTGTCGCCCAAGGCGGCCGAGCGCCAGCGCGAAGTGCAGCAGATCGGCGCCGACGCCCGCGCCTGTGTGCTGCTGGAGGCTCCGCACCGCATCGAGGCCTTGGCCAGGGAACTGGCCACGCTGGGGCAGCGCACCCTCACCGTGGGACGCGAGCTGACCAAGCAGTTCGAGGAGATCGCGCCCATGCCCGCCGAAGCCTTCCCCGGCTGGCTGCAAAGCGGTACGCACCGCACGCGCGGCGAGTTCGTGTTGGTGGTGCATCCGCTGACGGCCGAGGCCGCCGAGGCCGGGGCGGTGGACGCGGCGGCCTTGCGCACGCTGGACCTGCTGCTGGCCGAACTGCCGCTGAAAACGGCCGTGCGCCTGTGCGCGGAAATCACCGGCCAGCCGCGCAACGCGCTCTACGACGCGGCCCTGGCGCGGCGCCAGGCAGGGGCGGCCGAAAGCTAAGAAAACGGCGGGACGCGCGTCAGCGGCTGCGCTGTTGCCAGACGGGTGAGACCCACGCCTCGGGGACCGAAGACGGTCTCTCCAGCGCCAGGTCGGCCACCGCCTGCCCCGTGATGGCGGCGAGCGAGAGCCCCAGGTGGCCGTGCCCGCAAGCGGCGATCACGCTCGGGAACCGGGGTGAGCGCCCGATGATGGGCCGGCTGTCGGGGGTGGAAGGGCGCGGGCCCACCCAGGCGGACACGGCGGGTTGCTCCAGACCGGGCACCCAGCCCGACAGCCCCTGAAAAACGCGGGAGGCCCGATCGAAGTCGGGCGGCGCATCGGGTGGCGCGAATTCGGCCACGCTGGCGAGCCTCAACCCCTGGCGCATGGGCGTCACCGCGATCTTTTTCTCGGTGAGCAGCACGGGCATCTTCAGCGCACTGGCTGTCGCAGGGAGCATCAGGTGATAGCCGCGCTCCGCCACCACCGGCACGTCGATGCCGAGCGCCCGGGCCCACCGGTCGGACCAGGCGCCCGCCGCGAGCACGGTGAGATCCGCCACGCGCCCGGCGCCGGCCACCTGCACGCCCTGAGGGCCGATCTGGGTGACTTCCGCGATCTCGATGCGGCCGCCCTCGGCTTGAATGCGGGCCGCGATCCGATGCGCCAGCGCCTGGGTGTCCGTCACGAACCCCATGCCGGGAATGTGGACCGCCGCCTGAACGCTTGGACCCAGCGCGGGTTCGAGTTCGCGGGCCTCGTCGCCGGTGAGGTCTTCGCACGGCACGCCCAGCTGGCGGCGCAGCGCATAGGCGGCCTGTGCCTGCGCCCGCGCGGCCGGCGAGCCGAACACATGCAAGGCGCCCGTCTCCCGCATGAGGTCCGTGGCGGCGGTGTCGGCGAGCAGGGTCCGCCAGGCGGGCCAGGCCTGGGCCATCAAGCCCGCCATGGCCTGCGCCCCGGCCTGGTAGCGCGACGGCCGCGCTTGCGCCAGGAAGCGCGCGAACCAGTCGGCCCGTCGAAGCACATAGCCCGGACGGGCGATCAGGGGGCCTTCCGGGTCGCGCGCCAGCCGCCAGAACTGGCGCAGGATGCCCGGCGCGGCCTGGGGCAGCACCGAGGCGGTGGCGATGTGCGCCGCGTTGCCGAAGCTGGCGCCGGCGCAGACGCCTTCGCGGTCGAGCACCGTCACCGCATAGCCCTCTCGCTGCAACGCGCGGGCGCAGCTCAGCCCGACCAGGCCGGCGCCGACAACCGTGGCGGTCCGCGTCATGGCGCGGTCCCGCGCGAGGGCCGGAGGAACCCCAGATCGGGGGCGCTGAGCGCGTGCCACAGCACCCCCGCCGACGCTTGCGTGGCCCGCAGCAGGCGGTGCTTGTCCGCCAGCTTCCAGGTGTCGGCGCGCGTCAGCAGCCAGCGCAGCGAGCTGGCCGGCTCGTTGAAGCCGGCGATCAGCCGCAACGCGGGGATGCCCACATCGGCGAAGTTGGCGTGGTCGCTGTTGCTCATCAGCGGCAGATGAACCCCGAGTTCGACACCCGCCCGTTGGGCCCCCTCGCGGGCAAAGCCGCCGAGTTCGCTGAAGCCGGAGGTGAGCGCCGTCAGCGAGGGCGAGCCATCGAGCGAGTCCAGGTTGACGTTCAGGGCGATGGACCGCCGCTGTTCCTCGGGCAAGGCACGCAGCCATTCGCGGGAGCCGTTGAGCGCCCATTCTTCGGCACTGAACAGGCACACGGTCAGCCCGCGCCGCATCTGGGCCATGTGGGGCGCCATCGCCCGCGCAATCGCCAGGACGGCCGTCACGCCGGTGGCGTTGTCCAGAGCGCTCTGAGCCAGCGGGTGCCCGTCGAGGTGGGCCGACAGGACCACGCGCTCGGCCCGGGCCCCGGCGCCCGCCGGCAGGTCCAGCACCAGCGTGTCGGTTTTCGCCCCGGGAAGGTCCTCGCCCAACACGCGCATGCGCACCTGCGCGCCGGGCCGATCCAGTTGCTGCGCGGCTTCGGCGGAAATGCCCATGGCGGGGATGCCCGGGCCGCCCGCGCGGCCGGAGGAGCCGGACACCGGGCCGATGCCGGCTTCGGGCTGCACGATCAGGAACCCGACCGCGCCCGCCGCCTGTGCGGCCTGCAGCTTGACCCGGCGATGGACCGTCTCGAGGGAGAACGGGTACTCATGCGCCACCATCACGACCTTGCCGCGCACCGACGTGCCCGCTTCGGCGATCTGGGCGGGCGTTCCCCTCCCCAGGTTCAGCACCGGGGCGACCAGCCCGGCCTCGGGCGTGAAGGCCGTGCCCAAGAGCGGCACCGCGTCGAGCGCCAGGCCGTCCGGCTCGCACACGAGCGAGCTGTGGTCACAGCGCCAGCCGGCGTAGGCGGTGGGGTCCCGCCGGACCAGGGGGCCGATGGCGCAGAGCCGCTCGAAGGCCCAGTCCTGGGCCAGCGCTTCGCTGGCGGAGCCCGCCATGCGCCCGCCCATGGCGCACAGATCGACAAAGCCGTTCCAGAGATCCGCATCCGAGCGCAGGTCGGCGGCAACGGTCTCGAAGCCCTCCGCCGTCGCGGGCGAGAGGGCTGGTGCGTGGTGGTGTTTCAAACGCCATGCCTTTCCAGGAAGGCAAGCGTGCGCTCCTGTGCCAGTTGCGCAGAAGGCGCGTGGTAGAGCGGGCGGGCGTCGCAGTTGAAGCCGTGGCCCGTGGCGTAGAAGTGCACCTCGGCCTCGGGCGCCGCCTGGCCCGGCTCCTTCATGCGGTCCAGGGACACCAGGTGATCGCGCTCCCCCCAATGCAACATCATGGGAATGCGGGGCACGGGCCGGAGCACGGTGGGAATGGCATTGCCGTAGTACGACACCGCGCAGGCAAAACCCTGCCCGCGCGCGGCCGTGACCCAGGCGGCCGTGCCGCCCCAGCAGAAGCCCACGATGCCCACGGCACCGGCCTCGGCGGCCAGCGCACCTGCGGCCTCGATGTCCATCACCGCGTGGTCCCAGTCGATCTCCCGCATCAGGGCCTGGCCCTGGCGGACGTCGTCGTCGCCGTAGCCCAGGTCGAGGTCGCGCTGCACCCGATCGAACACGCTGGGCGCCACGGCGAGGTAGCCCCTGGCGGCATAACGATCGGTCACCGCCCGGATGTGCGCGTTGACGCCGAAGATCTCGGGCAGGATGACCACCCCGCCCCGGGCCGGGCCCGAAGGCCGGGCGACATAGACCGACGACTCGAAGCCGTCGGCCGCGGTCATGCGCTGCGTTTGTCCACTCATGGTTGAAAAGCTCCTTTTTTGTGGTGAGACAGCTCAGTCCAGCTTGATGTTCGCCCGCTGCACCACGCTCTTCCAGTGGGTCAGGTCGTCTTTCATCAAAGCGGAAAATCCTTGGGCATCGCGCAGGGTGGGCACGATGCCCAGGGCCTCGAAACGCTCGGCCAGCGCCGGCTCGCGCACAGCCAGCTGGACGGCTTTCGAGAGCTTGGCGGCGATGTCCCTGGGCAAACCTGCGGGCGCGATCAGCCCCCACCAGTTGATGGCCTGCACGCCCGGCACACCCAGCTGCTCGAAGGTCGGAATCTCGGGATAGGCTGCGATGGGCTGGGGCGCGGCCACCGCCAGGGCGCGCAGGCGGCCGGTCTTCACCAGCGGCATGCCGGATGCGGTGCTGGTAAACGTCGCATCGACCTGGCCGGCGATGGTCTCGTTGAGTGCCAGCGCCGATCCCCGGTAGGGAATGCTGGTGAGCGAGGTCCCGGTGCGCATCTGCAGCAACTCGGCCGCCAGGTGCCCGAGCGAACCGGCCCCGGCATTGGCGATGTTGGCGCCGCGCGCCTTGCCCTGAGCCAGGAACCCGGCCAGGTTGCGGGCACCGGACTCAGGAACGAACAGGACCAGGGAGGCGGACCCGATCTGCGTGACCATGGCGAAGTCCTTGTCCAGGTCGTAGCCAGGCGAGGTCGAGCGGATGGCCGCGTTCAGCACCAGCGCCGCGTCGGCCAGCATGAGGGTGTAGCCGTCCGGCGCCGACCGCGCGAGCTGCGTGGCCGCGATGGCCGTGTTGGCGCCAGCCCGGTTGATCACCACGATGGAGGCACCGCCCAGGTGCTTCTGCAGGTGCGGCACGAGCGCGCGGACGATGATGTCCGACGCCCCGCCCGGCGCGTAGGGCACGACGAACTCGATCGGCCTGGCCGGGTAGGCCTCGTTGGCCTGAGCCGCGGTCCCACCCAGCGCCCAGGCCGTTGCGGCCAGGGCCCCCAGAAATCTCCAGCGCGTGCGCCATTCCATTGCGTTTCCTTCCGTCGATGACTAGCAGAGGGCGCTAATGTCCCGGGCAGGGCGCACCGGGGTCAAACGAAAAAAAGACCACGTCCATTCCTAGGCGGAATGCGGCGCCGCGAGGTGCTGCTGAATGCGCTGGTTGGTCTGCTGCGCCTCGCTGTGCAGCCAGCCCAGCAAGCGGTCTCGCGTGGTGTGGTCGCCGGAGCCGGCAGGCAGCACGGCATGAAACGCTTCGCGGCTGTGCACGCATTCACCGAGTGGTCGCACCAGCGTGCCCGCCTCCAGCTGATCGATGACCAGGAACAGCGGACAGACCGCAAGGCCCAGGCCCGCCGTGACCGCCGGCACCAGCACCGAGAAGCCCTCGAAGAGCAGGCTGGTCGCTTCGGGCGTCCTCCAGCCGGGCGCCATCGTGGCGCCCCACTCCGCCCAGTCGTAGCCGCGCTGGGCCCGCTGCAGCAAGGGAAAGGCCAGCAGGTCTTTCCACATCAGGGTGCCTCGGCCCACCAGGCCCGGGCTGGCCACCAGGGCCATCTCGCGACCCATCAGGTACGTCGCGCGGGCATCCGCCCAACGGCCTGCACCGACCCGGACTTCGAGATCGAAGCGCTCCGACGGCGATGCGCTGTCGGGCAGGCGCGGTCGCAGCACCAGGCGGGTCTGCGGTGCGATCGCGCGGAATCCCTGGAGGCGCGGCACGAGCCACTGCGCCGCAAAGGCCGGCGATGTCGCGATCTCCACGGACGCGGCGGGCTCCTTCTCGCCCGCCGCCATCTGCGCGGCCGCGCGGCCCTGGTCCAGCATCGCCAGGGCCTCGCTGGCAAAGGACAGGTAAGCGCGCCCGGAGGCGGTCAGGCTCAGCGATTTTTCCCCTCTGACAAACAGGCGCACGCCCACCTGTTCCTCGAGCGACTGGATCTGCTTGCTGACCGCGCTCTGCGACAGGCACAGCGTCTCGGCCGCGCGCGTGAAGCTCTGGCTGCGCGCCACTTCGACGAAGGTTCTCAACGTGGACGTCGATGGAATGCTCATGCGGTGGGCTCCTGATGGACAAGGTAGCAGCCCGCACAGGGCATTCATAACATCTGGTTCTAGATACCGCCAAAGATTCGATTAGGTGGAGGCCAAGGTGCTGCGCAAGAATCGATCGTCACCTGTTCAATTCTTCATTTCGGACCCCCATGCCTGACATCATTGGCGAGAACATTGATCGCCTCACCACCGTCGAGATGCGCAACCGCGCGATGAACCACAACATCATCCGGGGCATCTACGATGAAGCCCGGCGCGAGGGGGGCGGACGCCCCATCGTGGCCCGCGCGGCCGAGGCGCTGTCGGCGGCGGTCAAGCCCGGCGACCGCGTGCTGATCGTCACCGGCGCGGGTTATGCACCCGAAGCGCCGAACGGCGAAAGCGACGGCCCGCCCGGCGCGGCCGCCCTGGCCTACACGCTGTTCTGGGGCCTGCAGGCCGTGCCCGTCTACGTGTGCGAACCCTGCCATGCACCGCCCGTGGTCGCGAGCAGCCAGGCCGCCGGCATCATGGTGCGCGACTACGAACTGGCGCGGGACCGCCGCATGGGCGCAGCACTCGCGGAGTCGCCCACCGAGCAGGACGAGATCCAGGACTGGGCCGCCGCGGTCTTCGATCGCTATCAACCCACCGCCATCGTCTCCATCGAGCGCCTGGGCCCCAACGAACAGGGCATCCTGCATTACTCGACCGGCGTGCGGCCGAAGAACTGCGTCGACATCGCCCCCTTGTTCGCCGAAGCGGCGCGCCGCCAGGTGCTGTCCATCGGCATCGGCGACAACGGCAATGAAATCGGCTTCGGCCGCATCTTCGATTTCATGAAGACCTTCCACCCCTACGGCCAGCGCTGCCAGTACGAAGGCGGGACCGGCGTCCCGACGACCGTCGCCACCGACATCTTCATGCCCGCCTCCGTGTCCAACTGGGGCGCCTACGGCCTGAGCGCCATGCTGGCCTACCTGCGGGGCGACCTGCAGTCCCTGCACACCCCGGCCATCGCCGCCGACGTGATCCGCGCCTGCCTGAATGCCGGTGGCTGGGAGATGCGCTATTGCACCAACCGCTTCATCGTCGACGGGACCGAAGGGGAGAGCTCGATGTCCATCGTGCAACTGCTGCGCGACATGGTCCGCGTGAACATCGCGACCCCGGACCGAGGCCTCTCGCACGGCCGAATCGATCGCTGACCCCACTGTCCATCTGCAAGGAGTTTCGTATGCGCAAGGTTTTCAGAACCCTCTCGGCCGGCCTGGTCGTGTGGACCCTCACGGCGGGCCTGGCACAGGCCCAGGTCGCCAACAGCGGCACGTTGCGGATCGTGGTGCCGTACGCCCCCGGTGGCACGGCCGACATCACCGCGCGCCTGCTCGCGGAGAACCTGACCACCCGCCTGAACCAGGCCGTGGTGGTCGAGAACAAGCCCGGTGCCAACGGCTCCATCGGTGCGGCCCAGGTGGCCAAGGCGCCACCGGACGGCAACACCATCGCTCTGGTGGTGAGCTCCCACGCATTTGGCAAGGCGCTCATGCCGACCCTGCCCTACGACCCCGTCAAGGACTTCGCGCCCGTCACGCTCGCCACCCGCACCGCCATGGTCCTGGTGGCCACGCCTTCACTGCCGGTGCGCGATGTGCCCGAGCTGGTCGCGTACGCCAAGCAGCACCCGAACGAACTCTCGTTCGCCTCGGCCGGACAGGGCAGCAACGTGCACATCTTCGGCCAGTGGTTCGCCGACCTGGCGGGCGTGAAGATGAACCACGTGCCCTACAAAGGCAGCGCGGCGGCGCACCCCGACCTCATGGCCGGGCGCACGCAGATCGTCTTCGACACCCTGGGCGCGGTGCAACCCCACATCGCGGCGGGCCGGCTCAAGCTGCTGGCCATGGGCGCCCAGCGACTGCCCCAGTACCCGAACGTGCCCACCGTGGCCGAGTCCGGCTATCCCGGCTTCCGGGCCGAGTCGTGGGGCGCGGTCCTGGCGCCGGCGGGCACGCCCCCGGCCCGCATCCGCCAGCTCAACAAGGAGATCGTGGCGGCGCTGAACGTGCCGTCCATCAAGAAGCGGCTGGAAGATGCCGGCGCCCAGGTGGTGGGCGGCACGCCGGAGGAACTCGGCGCCCTGCTGGTCGAGGAGGAGAAGCGCTTCACCACCTTGATCCGGGACATGGGCATCAAGCTGGACTGAGCGGCAGGAGTTCCTTTTGAAAGCAGTCTCCCTGTACTCGCCCTACGGCTGGAAAGCCCGGATCGGACTGATCGTTCCGTCGACCAACACCATCAACGAACCCGAGTTCTGGCGCATGGCCCCGGAGGGTGTCGGCATCTTCGCCGCCCGCGCCATGCTGCTGGGGCGCGCGACGCCGGAGTCCTACTTCGAGATGGCGAAGGCCGTGAGCGGCGCCGCCGACCAGTTGGCCACCGCCGAGGTGGACATCGTGGCCTACGGCTGCACCTCGGGGTCTTTCGTCTGCCCGATGGAAGACCTGATCGACGACATGCAGACGCGCACGGGCAAGCCCGCGCTGGCGGCGGCGGGCGCCGTGGTGGCCGCCCTTCGGGCCCTGGGCGCCCGGCGGGTGGCGCTGGCCACGCCCTATGTCGAGTTCGTGAACCAGCGCGAGCGCGAGTTCCTGCAGCAGCATGGCTTCGACCTGGCGTCCCTCGAAGCGCTGGATCTGGGCCACACGCAGGAAGAACGGCGCGCCATCGGGCGTGTTCCACCCGAGGCCATCTACCGGCTGGCCAGACTGGCGGACCGACCGGATGCGGACGTGGTGTTCATCTCCTGCACCAACCTCGCCTCGCTGGGCGTCATCCAGCGCCTGGAAGACGAATTGGGCAAACCGGTCATCACCAGCAACCAGGCCTGCTTCTGGGCGTGTCTGCGAAGGCTGGGCCTGCGCGATCCCGTTCAGGGGTTCGGCCGGCTGCTCAGCCACTGTCTGGACCCCATCGACGACGCCAGCTTCACCGTATCATCGGCGCTCCCAATGACCTGATGAACGAGTCACCGTGCCCCGGCCCCTGAACTTCCGGCAGCTTGAAGCGTTTCGCGCCGTCATGCTGACGGGCAGCATGACCGGTGCCGGGCACTCGATGGCGATCTCCCAGCCGGCGGTCTCGCGCTTGATCCACGACCTGGAAGGCGAACTCCAGCTCGTGCTCTTCCAGCGCCAGGGCATCCACATCGTCGCGACCGAGCAGGCCCACCAGCTCTACCGGGAAATCGAGCGCCACTTCGCGGGCGCCGACCGCATCCGGGAGGCCGCGCGCGCGATCCGCCTGTCCACCGCGGGCTACCTGCATGTAGGGGCCATGCCGAACCTGTCGGCCCACTGTCTGCCGGAGGCGATCAGCAAGCTGCTCAAGGAGTACCCCGAGGTGGTGGTCTCCATCCACCCTGACAGCTCGGTCAACCTCATGTCCATGCTGCGCCATGGACAGCTGGACGTCGCATACGGCTTCCCGCCGCCGGACGCCGGGGACATCGATCACGATCCCTTTCCCGCGACACAGGCCCTGTGCATCATGCCCAAGGACCACCCGCTGGCGCAGAAGCGGCAGATCGCGGTGAAAGACCTGCACGACCAGGACTTCGTGGCCCTGGGCCCCAACAGCCGCCAGCGCATGCAGCTGAACCTGGCCATCCTGCAAGCGGGGGTGCGGCCCAACATCCGCGTCGAGACCCTGCACTCCTCCTCGGTGATCAGCCACGTGTTCCACGGCGTGGGCATCGCCATCACGGACCCGATCGCCTTGATCGGTCCGCTGGCCCGCGAACTGGCGATACGGCCCTTCAAGCCGACCATCTCGATGGACTTCTCCGCGGCCTACCTTCGCAACGCACCGCGCTCCAGGATCGCGCTGGCCCTCACCGCATTGCTCAAGCGGGTGGTGGCCGACGAGCTGCGGCAACTGTCGCGAAACAAATCCTGATCGGGCGGCTCAGCGCATCACGCGCGCGATCGTGTCGGGACCGGAGCGCGAGCCGGGCTCGCGCGAAGAGGCTGGCCCTTCGGGCACCTCGGTGGCCTCGACATCGACCACCTCGCCCGTGGGCTGGCGCGCGCCGGCCGGCCACACGCCTTGCGTGTAACGCTGCGAGGTCTGGCGAAAGCGGCTGAACACCACCGCCGGCGCGGGCTTGCGGCCCGTGACCAGCGCCCAGAGCGAGACGCCGACCACCACCACCAGGGACGCCAGCAACAGGCTGAGCACGAAGACCAGGGCGGCCAGGGCCAGCGCCAGCCGGAGCACGCCGCGCAGCACGCGGCCGAAGAAGTCGAAGAGTCCGTTCATGGATGAGAGAGCCTCCTGGCCCCAAGGGAGTTCCTGAACTGGCGCGAACACCAGGCATGCCACCCGGCGCGGGGCAAACAGCGGGCAGATGGGGCCATTCTGGGCCTTTTCAAGCCACCCGGCTGCTATGCTCCCGCGTGTGAAACCGATCTACCAGTACTTCTTCCGCGGCCTGATCACCTTCCTGCCGGTGGCGCTGACGGTCTACGTGCTGTACCTGTTCATCGTCTGGGTGGAGACCATCGCCATGTGGGCCATCCGGCCGCTGGTCGGTGACTTCTACCTGCCCGGCCTGGGCATCGTGATCGGCGCGGCCATGATCTTCGGCCTGGGCTTCCTGATCTCCCAGCCCGTGACGGCGCGCATGCTCTCCTGGGTGGAGCTGCCGTTCACCAACCTGCCGGTGGTCAAGAGCATCTACTCCTCGCTCAAGAGCTTTGCCGACTACTTCGCGCCCAACAAGAAAGACGCGCAGCAGCAGGTGGTGATGCTCAAGATGCCGGACAACGAGATGACCATCGTCGGCCTGGTGACGCGCCAGAACATGGCAGGCCTGCCGCCCGGGCTGGCCGAGCTCGACCATGTGGCGGTCTACCTGCCCATGGGCTACATGATCGGCGGCTACACCGTGTTCGTGCCACGCAGCTGGACCACGCCGATCGACATGTCGGTCGAAGAAGCGATGCGAGCTTCCCTCCTGGCATGGATGGCCTCGGCCAGCCGCAACCCGCCCTGAGCGGAACTTGCGCCCGGGTGGCGTTTCCAACCAGACTGCCGTCGCCTGGAGACCCTCATGCCCACCCTGCCCCGCCGCCGCATCCTCATCGCCAGCGCCGCCGCCGTGGCCGCCCCGGCCTGGCTTTCGCCCGCGCTGGCGCAGGGCAAGTCCCTGCGCCCCACGCCGAGCCAGACCGAAGGCCCGTTCTACCCCGTCGCCCTGCCCGCCGATTCGGATGCCGACCTGCTGCGCAACGGCAAGGCGGTCTATGGCAAGGGCCAGCCCACCTGGGTGGACGGCACGGTGACCGACCTTGCCGGTCTGCCCGTGGCGGGCGCAGTGGTGGAGATCTGGCAGTGCGACCACGAAGGCCACTACCACCACCCCGGCGACGGCGGCAAGGCCGACCCGGCGTTCCAGGGGTTCGGCCAAGTCACCGTGGGTCGCGACGGGCGTTACCGCTTCCGCACCCTCAAGCCCGTGCCCTACACCGGCCGCACGCCGCACATCCACGTGAAGGTGAAACTCGACCGGCGGGAACTGCTGACCACCCAGCTGTACGTCGCTGGCGACCCGGGCAACGAGCGCGACGGTATCTGGCGGCGCATGAGCGAAGAGGCCCGCGCTGCCGTCACCGTGCCGTTTGCGCCGGGCAGCGACGGCCTGCGCGCCACCTTTCCCATCGCCGTGCAGGCTTGATGGCGGGCAGCTAAGCTCGCCGCATGGATTCATTGACCCAGATTGCCCTCGGCTCGGCCGTGGGCGTGGCCGTGATGGGCCGGCGCACCGCTGTGTGGAAGGCCGCGCTGTGGGGTGCCATCGGCGGCACCCTGCCCGACCTCGACGCCTTCATCAACCACGGCGACGCCGTCCTCAACATGACGCGCCACCGCGCCGAGAGCCATGCGCTCTTCGTGCTCACGCTGGCCGCGCCGGTGCTCGCCTGGATCGTCTCGCGCGTGCATGGCGAGGCCGCACTGTTCAAGCGCTGGTGGCTGGCGATGTGGCTGGTGCTCATCACCCACCCGCTGCTCGATACCATGACGGTGTACGGCACCCAGCTGCTGCAGCCCTTCAGCGACTATCCGTTCGCGGTAGGCAGCGTCTTCATCATCGACCTGGCCTACACCCTGCCGCTGATCGTGGGCGTGATCGCGGCACTGCGGCTGAAGTCGGCTCGCGGCCTGGGCTGGAACACCGCCGGGCTGGTCCTCAGCACGCTCTACCTGGCCTGGAGCGTGGGCGCGCAACAGCACGTCACCCAGGTCGCGCGCGCCTCGCTGCAGGCCGATGGCATCGCGGCCGACGGCCTGCTGGTCACGCCGTCGCCGTTCAACACCGTGCTGTGGCGGCTCGTGGCCACCACCCCCACCGAGTACCGCGAGGGCTTCTACTCGCTGCTGGACGACAGCCCGCGCATCACCTGGACGGTGCACGGGCGCGGTGCCGACCTGATGGCACAACACCGCGACGAGCCCTACCTCGCCCGCATGGCAGCCTTCACCCACGGCTTCTACCGCGTGTCGGCCATCGACGGCCACCTTTTCGTGACCGACCTGCGCATGGGCCAGGAGCCCCACTACACCTTCCGCTTCGACCTCGGCACCGACGCGGCGCGCGCCCAGGGCGGGTACCGCCCCACGCTGGAAGGCTCGCGGCCCGACCTGGCCCAGGCCCTGCCCTGGCTGTGGCGGCGCATCGGGGGCGACCGTTCGATGCCGGCTGTGTCCACCCCCTGACGTTCAGCCCGGGCCTGCCAAGGCCGCCCGGGCGGCATTCGCGATGCTCCGCGCATCGACCTGGAAGAACGCGCGCAGCGCGGCGCGCGTGTCGCTGCGGCCGAAGCCGTCGGTACCCAGCGTGCGGTAACCCCGCCCCTCGGGCATGAAGGCTCGCACACTCTCGGGCACGCTGCGCACATAGTCGGTCGCCGCGATCACCGGGCCCTCGCCCCCGGCCAGCAGGCGCGTGAGGTGCGAGTCCCTCCCCTGCGCCACGCCGTCGCGCGCGAGCTCGCTCCAACTGGTGATGCTGAACACCTCCACGCCCACCCCCTGCGCGGCCAATTGCTCAGCAGCCTTGAGCACCTCGGTGAAGATCGCGCCCGAGCCCAGCAGGCTCACCTGCTGCGCAGCCCCTTCAGGCCCGAAACGGCCGAAACGGTAGCCGCCTCTGAGCACGTCCCCGGCCACGCCCTCGGGCAGGTCGGGCTGGGCGTAGTTCTCGTTCATGAGCGTGACGTAATAGAACACGTCCTGCTGCTCGACCAGCATTTCGCGCATGCCCGCGTCCACGATCACCGCCAGCTCGCCCGCGAACGCCGGGTCGTAGGCCTTGCAATTGGGAATGGTGGCGGCCACGAGGTGGCTGCTGCCGTCCTGGTGCTGCAGGCCTTCGCCGCCGAGCGTGGTGCGGCCCGAGGTGGCGCCAAGCAGGAAGCCGCGCGCGCGCTGGTCGGCCGCGGCCCAGATCGCATCGCCCACGCGCTGGAAGCCGAACATCGAGTAGTAGATGTAGAACGGCAGCATGGCCAGCCCGTGCACGCTGTAGCTCGTGGCGGCGGCCGTCCAGCTCGCGATGGCGCCGGCCTCGCTGATGCCCTCCTCCAGGATCTGCCCGTCCAGTGCCTCGCGGTAGCTCAGCACCGAACCGATGTCTTCGGGCGCGTAGCGCTGGCCCACGCTGCTGTAGATGCCGACCTGCTTGAACAGGTTGGCCATGCCGAAGGTGCGCGCCTCGTCGGCCACGATGGGCACGATGCGCGGGCCAAGCTGCGCGTCCTTGAGCAGGCTGCCGAGCATGCGCACGAAGGCCATGGTGGTGCTCATCTCCTTGCCGTCGGCCTTCAGCGCGAAGCTGGCGTAGGCGCCGATCGCGGGCACCGGCACCCGTTCGCACACGGTCTCGCGCCGGGGCATGGCACCGCCCAGGCGATCGCGGTGCTCGCGCAGGTAGCGCATCTCGGCGCTGTCGTCGGCCGGTTTGAAGAAGGCCAGGCCGGTGGCCTGCTCGTCGCTCAGCGGCAGGTTGAAGCGGTTGCGGAATTCGATCAGGTCGGCGCCGTCGAACTTCTTCTGGCTGTGCGTGGTCATCTTGCCCTGGCCCGCGCTGCCCATGCCATAGCCCTTCTTGGTCTGCGCCAGGATCACGGTGGGCTGGCCGGTGTGCGCCGCCGCCGCGGCGTACGCGGCGTGGATCTTCACCAGGTCGTGGCCGCCGCGCTTCAAACGGTCGATCTGCTCGTCCGTCATGCCCTGCGCGAGGCGGGCCAGTTCCTCGTTCTGGCCGAAGAAGTTGTCGCGGTTGAAGCGACCGTCCTTGGCGGCAAAGGTCTGCATCTGGCCGTCCACCGTGTGGGCGAAGGCACGCACCAGCGCGCCGGTGACATCGCGCGCGAACAGGCCGTCCCAGTCACTCCCCCAGACCAGCTTGATCACGTTCCAGCCCGCGCCGGCGAAGAGTTTCTCCAGCTCGTCGATGATGCGGCCGTTGCCGCGCACCGGGCCGTCCAGGCGCTGAAGGTTGCAGTTGACCACCCACACCAGGTTGTCGAGCCTCTCGCGCGCGGCCAGGGTGAGCGCGCTCATGCTCTCGGGTTCGTCCATCTCGCCGTCGCCGAACACGCCCCAGACCTTGCGGCCTGTGCAGTCCTGCAGGTTCCGGTGCGAGAGGTAGCGCATGAAACGCGCGTGGTAGATCGAGCTGATCGGGCCGATGCCCATGGAGCCGGTGGGGAACTGCCAGAAATCGGGCATGAGCCAGGGGTGCGGGTAGCTCGAGAGGCCGCGCGCACCATCGGCCGGTGCGGTGATTTCCTGGCGGTAGTGCCGCAGATCGGCTTCGCTCAGCCGGCCTTCGAGGAAGGCGCGCGCGTACACACCGGGCGCGCTGTGGGGCTGGAAGAACACGAGATCGCCACCGTGTTGTTCGCTGCGGGCGTGGAAGAAGTGGTTGAAGCCGGTCTCGAACAGGTCGGCCGCGCTGGCGTAGCTGGCGATGTGCCCGCCGAGTTCACCATAGGCCTGGTTCGCGCGCACCACCATGGCCAGGGCGTTCCAGCGCATCAGCGAAGCCAGGCGCTCCTCGACGGCCAGGTCGCCAGGGAAAGCGGGCTGGTCTTCGACCGCGATGGTGTTCACATAAGGCGTGTTCAGCTCGGGCTGCCAGCCAATGCGCTGCTGGCGCGCCAGACGGGCGAGCTCGTCGAGGATCTGCCGCGCGCGCGCCGGCCCCTGGCTGGCCGTCAGCGAGAGCAGGGCCTCGCGCCATTCGAGGGTCTCTGCGGGGTCCGGGTCGCCGAAATGCTGCTGTGTTGAAACGTCGGTCATGGTGGGTCTCCTCAGTCAGGCACTGTAGGTGGAGGCGCTCCGAAGTTGCTATCGATCAACCACGCGACACGGCCCCTGTGCGGCATATACTGCCACCGACATGAAAAATGACAGCACAAACCACCTGGACGCCACCGATTACCGGATTCTGGAAGCCTTGCAGCAGGACGCCAGCCTGTCCAACGTCGAGCTGGCGAAACGCGTGCATCTCTCCCCGTCCCCCTGTCTGGCGCGG
Source organism: Hydrogenophaga sp. GW456-12-10-14-TSB4 (assembly GCF_059424305.1). Lineage (NCBI taxonomy): Bacteria > Pseudomonadati > Pseudomonadota > Betaproteobacteria > Burkholderiales > Comamonadaceae > Hydrogenophaga > Hydrogenophaga sp. GW456-12-10-14-TSB4. The sequence goes on from NZ_JBWKZH010000003.1 coordinate 52,253, forward strand.
GTGCGGGCCCTGGAGGCGCGCGGACTGATCCGCCAGTACGTGGCGCTGCTGGACGCGAAGCAGCTGGGGCTGCACCTCAATGTGTTCATCTCCATCAGCCTCAAGCAGCAGAGCCGCGAGGCCCTGGAAGCCTTCGAGTCGCGGATCGGCATCCGCGACGAAGTGATGGAGTGTTACCTGATGACGGGCGACGCCGACTACCTGCTGCGCGTGGCCGTGCCCGACATGCCGGCGCTGGAGCGCTTCATCCTGGAGCAACTCTCGCCCATCGCACAGGTGGAAAAGATCCGCTCCAGCTTCGCGCTCAAGCAGGTTCGCTACAAGACGGCGCTGCCGCTGCCGGGCGGCGCCTGATCGACAACACAGAAATGTGCCTCACTTCCGGGCGTTTTAAAAGAGTGATGGCCCCGATGACGCCGGCGGGGCAGAGGCGCAGCATGGAATGAATTGTCCGAGTCAGTGGAGGCCAGAAAGAACCAGTCACGCGAGACATTGAAAACCGTCCCTCAGGCGGGACTCCTGGATGGACACCCTGTGTGTCCAGTCGACCCAACTCCGTCAAGAAAAAGAATGAAAGTAGCCCCGCCCTCTCCGTTCGAGGCCAAGCGCCTTCAGCGCCTGCGCGAACTCGGCATCATGGACACCTTGCCCGATGCGGCGTTCGACGCCATCACCGAACTCGCCGCACAGATCTGCGAGTCACCGATCGCACTCATCTCCCTGGTGGACGAAGACCGGCAGTGGTTCAAATCCCGGGTGGGCCTGCCCGTCACGCAGACCGCACGGGAGTTCGCCTTCTGCGCCCACGCCATCCTCCAGCCCGAGGACGTGATGCTCGTCGAAGACGCGCTTCGCGACGAGCGGTTCGCCGACAACCCGCTGGTCACGGGTGAACCGAACATCCGCTTCTACGCGGGCGCACCGATCGTCACGCCGGACGGCCTGGCGTTGGGGACGGTCTGCGTCATCGACCATGTGCCCCGGCAACTCTCGGCGCGGCAGATCGAGGCCCTCAAGGCCATGGCGACCATGGTCCAGAGCATGATCCAGCACTCGGACGCCGTGCTGGATTCGATGTCGAACCAGGCCGACCGCTGGAACCGGCAGCAAACCGTGATGCAGGCGGTGGGGGCGGCGGGCATCGACCTCAAGGCCTACATCGACAAGGACCACACCTACCGGTACGTGAACCGCAGCTACCTCGACTACTGGGGACTCAGCCGCGGCCAGATGACCGGCTTGAAAGTGGGCGAGCTGCTGCCGGAGGGCATCTACAAGTCGGTGGTGGCACCCCACCTGGACCACGCATTGACGGGGCAGGAAGTCCGGTTCGAAACCGTGATCGAGTTTTCAAGAGCCGGGCCTCGGCATGTGCAGGTCACCTACCTCCCGGACTGCATCGACGGCACGGACCCTCCCGTGGGTGTCGTGGCGCGGATCCACGACATCGAAGACCTCAAGGAACGCGAACGGCAACTCGAGGCCACCGTCGAATTGCTGGAGCAGAAGACGCTGCAGCAGCAGAAGTACTTCCACATGCTGTCGCATGACCTGAAGGAGCCGCTGAACGCGATCCGCAACTTCATGGGGCTGCTCCAGATGGAGTGCGCGGACATCCTGCCGCAGGACAGCCGGCGCCACGTGGACAGCGCCATCCAGGGAAGCGACCGGATGCGCGCCCTGATCGACGACCTGCGGCGCTTCATGGAGATCGAGTCCTACCAGATGGCGATCGAGCCGGTGAGCCTGAACGAGGTGATCGGCCAGGCCTGGCAGGACCTGAACAGCGCGATCCGGTGGCCGGATGCCCGACTCGCCGTGGCGGCGTTGCCAGAGATCCAGGGCAGCCCCTCACTCCTGCGCATCCTGTTTCAGAACCTGTTCGCCAATGCGGTCAAGTACGCGCGCGAGGGCGTCGCACCGCAGGTGACGCTGTCCAGCGAAATCCGCGGCGATACGCTGGTGGTTCGCGTGGCCGACAACGGGATCGGCATCCCGCGCGAACACCACGAGGAAATTTTCCTGCCCTCCCGGCGACTGCACTCGCGCAGGATCAGCCCGGGATCGGGGCTCGGGCTCGCGATGTGCAAACGGATCGCGGAAATGCACGGCGGGGCCATCACCGTGAGCTCGATCGAAGGCGCAGGAAGCACCTTCGCGGTCGAACTTCCCGGGGCCGTTCGTGTGCCCGGAGGTTGACACGCCATGCCCCCCATCGAACGCGTCATCCTGGTCGACGACAACGATCTGGACAACACGTACCACAGCATCGTGCTCAAGAAGGCCGGCTTCTCCGGCGAGCTGATGGTGCTGGAGTCCGGTGTTCAGCTCATCGACTTCCTGCAGAAGGGCCCGCCGCCGAAGCCGACCCTGCTGTTCGTCGACATCAACATGCCGTTGCTGAACGGTTTCGAGACGGTCTCGAAACTGGAGGCGCTGTCGCTGCTGAGCGCCGATCTTCAGGTGCACATCCTGAGCTCTTCCGACGCCGCAGAAGACCAGCAGATGGCACGGTCACTGCCCGCCGTCCACAGCTACCTCGTCAAGCCGCTCAACGTGGCCGATGCGAAGCGTCTGCTGGCCGCTTCGGACTAAAGCAGCCACTCGATCGGCAGCACCGACAGCAGGCCGATCCAGGCCCGCCGCCCGAAGGTGGCACCGGGTTCGTGGGGGTGGAGGATCGACTGGCCTTCGCGGCGCTCGATCCACACCAGGTCGCCGTGCTCGTCCAGCCGCACGGCGAATGCGGCGGCCGGCACCTCGCTGTCAAAGACCTGCCCGACCGCCTGCGCCATGGCCGGGCTGTCGATGATGAAACCCAGCTCGGTGTTCAGATGCGCCGAGCGCGGGTCGAAATTCATCGACCCCACGAACACCCGCTCGCCGTCCACCGCGAAGGTCTTGGCGTGCAGGCTGGAGCCCGAGCTGCCCAGCACGCCAGAGCGCCCCATCACCACCGCCCCGCGGCGCATCTCGTGCAGCTCCACGCCACTGCGCAGCAGGGCCTTGCGGTAGCGCGCATAGCCCGAGTGAACGGCCGACACATCGGTGGCTTCCAGCGCGTTGGTGAGGATGCGCACGCGCACTCCACTGGCCGCGAGCCGCTCGAAGACCTCCACGCCCGCCGCCGTGGGCACGAAGTACGGCGAGACCAGATCGAGCGAGCGCCGTGGCGGGCGGGCCAGCACCTGGGCCAGCTGGTGGGTCACCAGCCCTTCCTTCTCCGCCTGGCCCAGGCCTTTGCGCGGATCGTCGCTCACCATCTCCACGCGCGCCCACTGCGGAACGAGGCCACCGCTGAGCACGTCCGACACGAAGCGCGACTGGCGCAAGGCCTCCAGGTAGCGCGCGGCGCGCGGGTCGCGCTCGGGTTGCGCCGCGGCGTCCTGCGCCGCCGCCTCGCGCACCACGATGCGGTCGATCGGATAGGCCGAGGCGCTGGCCCAGTAGCGGTCGAAATCGGTCGAGAGCTCGGGCAGCACGGCCCCCATGGCCAGTACGTCGAGGTCGGCGAACAGCACGCCGTCGGTGGCCCCGAAATACTCGTCGCCCACGTTGCGCCCGCCCACGATGGCGGCCTGGCTGTCCGCGATCAGCGCCTTGTTGTGCATGCGCCGATTGGCGCGGCTGAAATGCGTGAGGTAGCCCAGCGCCTTGGGCTGGCGGATCGAGAACGGGTTGAACAGCCGCACCTCGATGCCCGGGTGCCGGTCCAGCGCGAGCAGCTTGGCGTCCATGGCCACGCCGTTGTCGTCCAGCAGCAGGCGCACGCGCACGCCGCGGTCGGCCGCCTCGCGCAGCGCGTTCAGCAGCAGGTTGCCGGTGAGGTCGTCGCGCCAGATGTAGTACTGCACGTCCAGCGTGCGCTCGGCCGCGCGCACCAGCAGCACGCGCGCCGCGAACGACTCCAGCGCATCGGCCAGCGGCAGGATGCCGGATTCGCCGGGATGGCCCAGCACCTGGGCGCTCAGCGCGCGGCCCAGCGCGGTGGCGGCAGCTTCGGTCGGCGGCAGGGCCTGGGTCTCGGTGCGGCCGTCCAGCGGCGGCAGGGCGCAGCCGGTGAGCAGTGCGGTCAGCAGCGCCATGGCCCAGACACCCGGCTTGAAGAACGACATGGCAGGCACGCCTGGACCGCGGCGGACATTCAGCCCATCAGCAGCGTCACGCAGACGATCGCGATGCCGATGCACAGGTTGACGAACACCCAGCTTCGGATGGAGGCCATCGCCGCGCCAGCGGCCGGCCAGTCGCTGGCGGCCACGGTGCGTGTGAGGCGCTTGAACAGCGCGAAGCGGATGTGGCCGAAGATCGCGATCATCACGATGCCCAGGGTGGCCATGATGGTCCAGTCCAGCGGCATGTTGAAGCTCAGGCCCGCCTGCACCGTCTCCTTCGCCACGCGGCCGATCATCCACAGGCCTGTGACCAGCACCACCAGCGAGGCCCACAGCACCACCGAGAAGAAGCGCTGCATCACGGTCTGCAACAGGCGCAGGCGCACCGGCGGCTCCAGCGTCTGCACCGAGGGGCGCAGGAAGAAGTGCGCGAAGGCCATGCCGCCCACCCACAGGATGACGGCCAGCACGTGGATGAGTTTGAGGGCGGAGAAGATCATGCGCGGGGCTTTCGGTGAGGAAGGTCAGGCTTCGGTCAGCACGCCGTCCACGCGGCGCTGCAGCCGGTAGGGCGGCAAGCCCTTGAGCATGCGCCGTCCGTAGGACTGGCGCAGCAAGCGGGCATCGTAACAAACGACCACCGCCTCGTCGGCCTCGGTGCGCAGCGCGCGCCCAGTCCACTGCAGCAGGCGCGCGCCGGTGGCGGGCACCACGAGTTCGCTGAACGGGTCGCGGCCCTGGCTCTTCAACCAGTCGGCCCGCGCCTGGCCCACCGGGTCGCTGGGCGAGGCGAACGGCAGCTTGGTGATGAACACCCATTCGCACAGCTCACCCGGCAGATCCAGGCCCTCGCCGAACGACTGCAGGCCGAACAGCACGGAGGGCTTGCCCTCGGCCACGCGCTCGGCATGGCGGCGCAGCAGCACGGTGCGCGAGGCCTCGCCCTGCACCAGCACGCGGTCGCGCAGCGCGCCGTGTTCGCCGCGCTCCAGCAGGCCCTGGGCCTGGCGCATCTGCGCGCGCGAGGTGAACAGCACCAGCGCGCCGCGCTCCACCTCGCGCAGGTCGGCCATCAGCAGGGCCAGCATCTCGCGCGTGTAGCCGTCCACGTCCTTGGGGTCGGCCGTGGTCTGCACCACCACCAGGCGGCCCTGGCGCGCGTGGTCGAACGGGCTCTGCACCTCGCGCGCGGCCACCGCGCCGTCCCAGGCCAGGCCGGACTCGTGCAGGAAGTGATCGAAGGTGCCGCAGGTGGTGAGCGAGGCCGAGGTGACCACCGCCGCGCGCACCTGGTTCCACAGGTGGTTGCGCAGCAGGCTGCCCGGTTGCAGAGGGCAGGCGTGCGCGGTCAGCGTGACCAGCCCGTGGCTCACGCCCGCCTCCAGCCACTTGGCCAGGGGCGGTTGCCCGTCGCCCGCCACCTGCTGCCAGTAGCTGGCGGTTTCCTGCGCGCTCTGCAGGCGCGGCGCCAGCACGCCCAGGCGGCTGTAGAGCTTGGCGAAGCGCGCCGCATCGCCAGGGTTTTCGCGCGCGTTCGCCTTGAGCTGCGCGGCCAGGGCCTCGAACACCTTGAGCAGGCTGCTGGCGTTGGCGTGCAGCTTGCCCACCACCTCCAGCCACTCCGCCGGCAGCACGCCGCCCTCGAAACGGTCCACCACCGGCGCGCCGGCTTCGTTGAAAGCCCCGCCGCCCGGGCGGGCCGGCGAGCGGCCAGCGGAGCGACCGGTGAGGTCCAGCCAGGCCGGCAGCGAGCCGATGCGCTGCATCGCCAGCCGCGCCAGCTCGGTCTGGGCGCTCTTGAGCTCCTTGGTGAACGCGGCCACGTCGATCGTGGGCCGGTGGTCGATCGCGGTGGCCACCTCGTCCACCGCGCGCGGCAGCTTGTCCAGCCAGTGGCCGCGCATCAGGTCCATGGACGCGGTGAACTGCCCCTGCGCCACCGAGCCCAGGTGGTGCGCCTCGTCGAACACGAGGTAGCAGTCCTGCGGCGCGGGCAGCGCGTGCAGGCCCAGCGTGGAGAGCAGCAGGTCGTGGTTGACCACGATCACCTGCGCCTGCGCCAGCCTGGCGCGCGCCTGGTAGTAGCTGCAGCTGTTGTAGCTGGGGCAGTGGCGCGCGGTGCAGGTGTGGCGCTCGGCGGCCACGGGGCCCCACAGGCCGCCGTCGGGCGGCGTGTCCAGGCGGTCGCGGTCGCCGTCCCAACTGCCGTCGTCCAGCGCATCGGCCCAGGCGGTGTACTGCACGCCGCGCTCCTGCCAGCGGGCCGCGGCGGCGGCCGACGCCACGGCCTGCGCCGCCACACCGGCCGCGCTGGTGTCGGAAGCGCTGCCGTCGTCGCTCTCGAACAGGTCCGCACTGGCCGCATCACCCCCGCTCAGCTGATCCAGCTTGAGGCGGCACACGTAGCGCCCGCGCCCCTTGGCCAGCGCGAAGCTGAAAGGCTGCGGCAGCGAGGCGGCCAGGGCCGGCAGATCCTTGGCGATCAGCTGCTCCTGCAAGGCCACGGTGGCGGTGCTGATGATCACGCGCTTCTGCTGCGCCAGCGCCAGCGGGATCACTGTCGATGCGTAGGCCGCCGACTTGCCCACGCCGGTGCCCGCCTGCACCACCGCGATGCCGCGCGCGGGCAGCGCCGCGTCGCTCGCCACCGCACCGTCGCCCAGCGACACGCCCGAGAGCGTGTGCGCGATGTGTGCCGCCATCTCGCGCTGGCCTGGCCGCGCGCGGTAGCCGGGCGCGTGCGCCACCACGTGGTCGAACGCGGCCAGGGCGATCGCCTCGCGCGCCAGCGGGCCGGCCACCGGCGCGGCGGATGCGCCGGTGTCGGCGGAAGAGGGCTCAAGGGTAGGGGTGGACATGCGGGCGCAAAAGCAAACGCCGATTGTCCCAGACCGGGCCGGGTGTCACCGGGCCATGGTGCAATGCACCCCCTCCGCCCCGACAATGCAATCCATGGCCCAGAACACCCGCCCCGGCAAACACCCGATTGACCTCGCGCTGCAAGGCGGCGGCTCGCACGGCGCCTTCACCTGGGGCGTGCTCGACCGCCTGCTGGAGGACGAGACGCTGGAGATCGCCGCCATCAGCGGCACCAGCGCCGGCGCCATGAACGCCGTGGCGCTCGCCTCGGGCCTGATGGACGGCGGGCGCGAAGGCGCACAACGCGTGCTGCGCCAGTTCTGGACCCGCGTGGCCGAACTCTCCCCTTTCCACCGCCTGCAGACCAGCCCCATCGGCGCGCTCATGGGCCCGGCCAACGACTGGCTCGCGCCCTGGCTCAAGCCCTGGACCGATCCCCTGCAACAGGCCGCCGACGCCTTCGGCCACACGCTCTCGCCCTACCAGCTCAACCCGCTCAACCTCAACCCGTTGCGCGACATCCTGGTCGAGACCATCGACTTCGAGCGCGCGCGCCGCTGCCACAAGACGCAGCTGTTCATCGCCGCCACGCAGGTGCGCACCGGCGCGCTGCGCGTGTTCGGCCAACAGGCGCTCACGCCCGACATGGTGCTGGCCTCGGCCTGCCTGCCGCTGCTGTTCCAGGCGGTGGAGATCGACGGCGAGGCCTACTGGGACGGCGGCTACGCCGGCAACCCCACGCTGCTGCCGCTGGTGAGCGAGACCCACGCGCAAGACCTGCTGCTGGTGCAGATCAACCCGACGCAGCGCGAGGCCGTGCCCACCAGCGCGCGCGACATCCTCGACCGCATCAACGAAGTGACCTTCAACGCCAGCCTGATCAAGGAGCTGCGCACGCTCGCCCTGCTGAAGGAACTGATCGGCGACCAGCCCCCCGCACCGGGCCGCCCCGCGCTGCTGCGGCGTGTGCAGCAACTGCGCGTGCACCTGATCGAAGGCGGCGAGTCGCTCGCCGCGCTGGGCGCCGGCAGCAAGACCAACACGCAGTGGGCCTTTCTGTCGAACCTGCATGCCATGGGGCGCGAAGCGGCGGACCGCTGGCTGCGCGAGCACCGCAAGGATCTGGGGAAACGCAGCACGCTGGACCTCGCGCCGGTGCTGACCGGCGTGTAAGGCGGGCACCGGCGAGTAACCCGGCACGCCACTTGCCCCGGCCTGGGGTGGTAGCCTTCCCTTCATCCTTCACCGGAGACCCTCCCCATGGAACATGCCATCGAACACGAAGAAGCCGGCTCGCGAGGCGCCTTCCACATCCTTCGCAGTGGCCAGCGCGTCGGCGAGATGACCTACAGCCGCACCAACCCCTCGCTGGTGGTCGTGGACCACACTTACGTGGACCCCAGCCTGCGAGGCCAGGGCGTGGCGCAGCACCTGCAGGACGCGCTGGTGGCCTGGGCCCGCCAGACGGGCAACAAGGTCGTGCCTGTCTGTTCCTACGTGAAGGCCCAGTTCAGCCGCGATCCGTCAATCCGCGACGTTCTGGCCTGAGCACCTTTTTTCACCCCCCTCCACACCTTCCATGACCACGCATTCCATCCAACACCAGGAACAGGACGCCACCGGCGCTTTCTTCGTCGAGCAAGGCAGCCAGCGCATCGCCGAGATGACCTACAGCCGCACCAACCCCACACTGATCATCATTGACCACACCCACGTGGACGAAAGCCTCAAAGGCCAGGGCGTGGGCCGCCAACTGCTCGACGCCCTGGTGGCCTGGGTGCGCTCGACCAACACCAAGGTGATCGCGCTCTGCCCGTTCGCGAAGTCGCAGTTCGACAAGGACCCGTCGATCCGCGACGTGCTGCGGGCCTGAGGGCGCGGGCATGGTCCCGCTGCTGTACAGCTACCGCCGCTGCCCGTATGCCATGCGCGCCCGCATGGCGCTGCTGGTGGCGGGCATCGAATTCGATGCACACGAGATCGTGCTGCGCGACAAGCCGGCCGAGATGCTGGCGCGCTCGCCCAAGGGCACGGTGCCGGTGCTCGTGTTGCCCGACGGCGAGGTGCTGGAACAGAGCCTGGACATCATGCGCTGGGCCTTCTCGGTGCACGACCCGGCGAGCGGGTGGGCACGCTCGCAAAGCGCGACCAACCTGGCGCTGCTGTCGGCCTGCGACGGCCCGTTCAAACACCATCTGGACCGCACCAAGTACCCCGACCGTTTCGACGGTGCCGACCCCGCGCTGCACCGCGCGCAAGCGGTGGACGTGCTGCTGCAACCCCTGGACGCCCGCCTGCAAGAGGCCGCCCAGTTGGGCGGCGACTTGCCGTGCGCCACGGACCTCGCCATTTTTCCCTTCGTGCGCCAGTTCGCCGCCGTGGACCCCGGCTGGTTCGAGCAGCAGCCCCTGCCCGCACTGAAGGCCTGGTTGACCGGATGGCTGTCTCACCCCCTGTTCACCGCCGCCATGGCGAAGCTGCCCAGCGGGCAGGTGGTTCGGTTTCCGCCCGGGCCGGCGTTCACGCCGCCACGAGCAAGCCCCGCAACAGCTCGCTGACCCCGTCCCACACGATCTGCACGCCCAGGCAGAGCAGGATGAAGGCCGACAGCCGCAGGAAGATCACCGTGCCGGCTTCGCCCAGGGGCCTGAGCAGGCGGTCGGCGTAACGGAACGCCAGGTACAGCAGCACGCCGATGACGAACAGCGCCAGCACACCGCCGCCCATGCGGGCGAGCGAGAGCGCGAAGCGCTGGTCGTGCAGGGCCACGCCCACGGTGATGGCCGCCGCGATGGAGCCCGGGCCGCAGCTGATCGGAAACGTCAGGGGGTAGAAGGCCTGCCGGCGCGCCTGCTCGGGCGTGAAGGCCTCGGCCAGCTCGGTGCGGCTGTCCTCGCTGGCGTGGCTGGCGTTGAGCAGGCGCCAGGCCGAGGCCGCCACGATCAGCCCGCCGCCCACGCGCACGATGGGCAGGGAGATGCCGAAGAAGTCGAGCACGTAGGAGCCCACCAGCATGGAGCCGACCATGAGCGCGAACATGTTGCGCGCGATGCGCCGCGCCAGCAGCGCGCGCGTGGACGGCGAAGCGCCTTCGGTCAGGCCGAGGAAGATGGGCGCGGTGGCGGCGGGGTTCAGGATCGGCAGGATGGCGGCGAAGACGAAGAGAAAGCTCTTCCCGAAGGCCAGGGCGAATTCAAGGGTCATGGCTCATTTCAACACTTCGCGCATGCGCCGGCGCAGCGCCCGCTCGCGCCGCTGCTCCTCGTCCCAGTCGTCGCGCACGCCGCGCCACAGTGCGATGGCCATGAGCACGATCACCACGGCGAACGGCAGGGCGAACACAATGGTGGCGGTCTGCACCGCCTTGAGGCCGCCGGCCAGCAGCAGGCTGATGGCGATGCCCGAAATCAGCAGGCCCCACGCGATCTTGACCCGGGCGCTCGGGTTTTCCTCGCCGCCCGTGCTCATCATGCCCAGCACCAGGGTGGCGGAGTCGCCCGAGGTGACGAAGAACAGCAGCACGAGCACGGTGGCCACGCCGGACATCAGCGCGGTCATGGGCAGCGCCTTGAACATCGCGAACAGCGCGGTGGAGACATCGGCGCGCACCGCGTCGGCCACCGGCACGCCCTGCATGATCTCGAGATGCAGCGCAGTGCCGCCGAACACCGAGAACCAGACGAAGGCCGCCAGGCTGGGCGCCAGCATGGTGCCCAGCACGAACTCGCGGATGGTGCGCCCGCGCGAGACGCGTGCGATGAACAGGCCCACGAAGGGCGACCAGCTCACCCACCAGGCCCAGTAGAAGATGGTCCAGCCGCCGACCCAGGTGCTGTCTCGAAACGGCGTCATGCGCAGGCTCATGCGCACCAGCTCGCTCACGTAGCTGCCCAGCGTGGAGGTGAAGGCGTCGATGATGACCACCGTGGGCCCCACCACGAACACCACCAGTGCCAGCAAGGCCGCGAGCACCAGGTTGATGTTGGAAAGCCACTTGATGCCCTTGGTGACACCGCTGACGGCCGACACCAGGAACAGCACGGTGGTCACCACGATGATGCCGACCTGCTGGACCTCACCCACCGGCAGGCCCAGCAGCGCGTGCAGGCCGCTGTTGATCTGCAGCGCACCCATGCCGAGCGAGGCCGCCACGCCGAAGGCGGTCGCGATCACCGCGAGCACGTTCACCACTGGCCCGAGCCGCTGCAGCGGCGCCCAGGGCAGCGCCTGCACCGCCGTGCTCACGAGCGCGGTGCCGCCCTTGCGGAACTGGAAGAAGGCGATCGACAGCGCGACGATGCTGTAGACCGCCCAGGGGTGCAGGCCCCAGTGGAAGAAGCTGTAGCGCATGGCCGCGTTGGCCGCCTCCGGCGTGCGGGCCACGATGCCGGGCGGCGGCGTGCCGTAGTGCGAAATCGGTTCGGCCACGCCCCAGAACACCAGCCCGATGCCCATGCCGGCCGCGAACAGCATGGAGAACCAGCTGCCGATGGAGAACTCGGGCTCGTCGTCCTCGCCGCCGAGCTTGAGATCGCCGTAGCGGCTGAACGCCAGCACCAGCGCAAACACCACCAGGCCCAGCACCACCCACAGGTAGAGCCAGCCGAAGTCGCGCGTGATGACCGCCAGCGCGCCCTCGAACACGGCGTCAAGAGCATCGGGAGCGACAACGCCCCACAGGACGATGGCCAGGATGAGTCCGGCCGAAACGATGAGTTGCATGGAAACGGTCTCCTCAATCTCCACCGTCGGGCGGTGTGGGTGTCCCGGGTCGCGCCGCCACCATGCGGCCGGCCTGGTCTTGCAGGGCGTCCACCATGGCGTCGAGCTGGTCGCGCTGCGCGGCATCGAGGCCGGCCACCAGCTCGCGGTTGATCGCCGCCACGCGTGGGTAGATCTCGCCGTACAGGCGCCGGCCCTCGTCGGAAAGAAAGACGTTCACCTCGCGCCGGTCCGACGGGCGGGGCTGGCGCACCACGAGCTTCTTCGCGGCCAGTGAACTCAGCGTGCGCGAGGTGCGGGCGCGGTCGAGCATGGCGTGTTCGGCCAGCTGGGACGAGAGCGCGCCTTCGCGCTCGGCCAGGAAGGACAGGATGCGCCATTCGCGGCGCGTGATGCCGAACTCACTCTCGCACATGTGCACCACCAGCCGCCCGGCGGTGGTGTGGATGCGGTAGAGCCGGTACAGCAGCAGATCGGCCTGTTGTTGCGGCGCCGTGATTCGGTTGCTCATCAGGGAAAACACCCTCAATGATTGATTTCTGCAATTGATTGTCGCTGCATAGGATGCTGGATTGCACGAAAAAAAGCCGTTCCCGCTCCGGAGACCCGCCATGACCACCCGCCGCCAGTTGCTGTCCCTCACCGCCGCGCTCGCCGCCTCTGCCGCCCTGCCGGCCCGGGCCCAGGCCATCGAAGGCCCCTTGCGCGTGGTGGTGCCCTATGCGCCGGGCGGTTCGTCCGACCGCGTGGCGCGCCTGGTGGCCGACAAGCTCGGCCCCAAACTGGGCGTGACGGTGGTGGTGGAAAACCGCACCGGCGGCGGCGGGCGCATCGCGGCCCAGCAGCTCAAGACCACGCCGGCCAACCAGAACGTGCTGCTGCTGGCCAACCCCGCGCTGATGCTGGTCGCGCCGCTGGTGTTCAAGGACGCCGGCTACGACCCCGACAAGGACTTCCAGCCGGTGTCGCAGGCCAGCAGCTACGAGTTCGCCGTGGCGGTGGGTGCGGGCGTGCCGGTGCGCGAACTCAACCACCTGCTGGCCTGGCTGCGCGCCAACCCCGAGCAGGCCAACTTCGGTGTGCCGGCCACCGGCAGCCTGCCGCACTTCTTCGGCCTCATGGTGGGCGAGAAGGCCGGCGTGAAGGCCCAGGTGGTGGGCTACCGGGGATCCGGCCCGCTGCTGGCCGACCTGATGGGCGGCCAGGTGCCGGTGGCCTTCGACACCTTCGACACGCTGCTGCCCCAGCACGAAGCCGGCAAGATCCGCATCCTCGCCGTCTCCAGTGCCCGGCGCTCGCCCTTCGCGCCCGCCATCCCCACCTTCAAGGAGGCCGGGCTGGACCTCGGTGCCGACGGCTGGAACACCTTCTTCGCCCCCGCCAGCATGCCCGCGGCCCGCGTGGCGCAGTTCGGTCAGGCGATCCGCGAGGTGATGCAGGACCCCGAGACCGTGCGCCGCTTCAACGACGCGCGCCTGGGCCCGGTGGCGAGCACCCCCGAGCAGACGCGCCGCATGCTCGCGGCCTACCGTGCGCAATGGGCCCCCGTGGTCCAGAAATCGGGCTACCAGCCTTGAGTCCTTTCTTCTCTTTCTTTTTCAAGCCCTCATGAAGATCCCTGCCCTGCGCCTCGCCCTGGTGCTGATCGCGGCCGCCGCCGCGCCTTTCGCCAACGCCCAAGACAGCTACCCGACCAAGCCGGTGCGCTTCGTCAACAACTTTCCCGCCGGCGGCCCCTCGGACCTGCTCGCGCGCTCGGTGGCCCAGGTGCTGCAGGAAACGCTCAAGCAGCCCTTCGTGGTGGAAAACAAGGCCGGTGCGGCCGGCAACATCGGCGCCACCGACGTGGCCAAGGGCCCGGCCGACGGCTACACCGTGCTGTTCGGCATCGACACCACCTTCACCGTCAACCCGCACCTGTACGGCAGCATGCCGTTCAAGCGCGGCGACCTCAAGCCGCTGGTGGTGATGGCCTCCTCGGGCCTGCTGGTGGGCGTGAACCCGGCCACCGGCATCAAGAACCTGACCGGCATGGTCGAGATGGCCAGGACCAAGGGGCTGAACTTCAGCTCGGCCGGCAGCGGCAGCCCCGGCCACCTCGCGGTGGAGGTCATCAAGGAGGCCACGCAGGCAAAGATCACCCACGTGCCCTACCGGGGCAACACGCCGGCCGTCACCGCCGTGCTTTCGGGCGAGGTCGACGGCGGCGTGCTCGCCACGCCCGGCATGCTGCCGCACGTGCAGACCGGCAAGATCACCGCGCTGGCCGTCACCAGCCGCCAGCGCTCGCGCCTGGCGCCCGAGCTGCCCACGGTGGCCGAAGCCGGCCTCAAGAGCCTGGAGCAGGAGGTGCTCTACATCGTGATGGTGCCGGCCGCCACGCCCGACGCGGTGGCGCAGACGCTGCAGAAGGGCATCGTGGAGGCCCTCAAGCGGCCCGACGTGCAGGCCCGCATGACCAACCTGGATCTGTTCTTCGAGGGCCTCACCGGCGCGCAAGCCGTGCAGCGAATGGACGCGCTGTACAACCGCTACGGCCCGATCGTCAAAGCCACCGGCATGAAGGTGGAGTGAGCACGCCATGACCGCAGCACCGCAGCGCCCCAACCTCATCTACATCGTCTGCGACGACCTCGGCTACGCCGACCTCGGCTGCTACGGCGGCCGCGAGGCCGACTTCGGCGCCGTCTCGCCCCACATCGACCGCCTGGCCGCCGGCGGCGTGAAGTTCACGCAGGGCTACGCCAACTCGCCGGTGTGCTCGCCCACGCGCTTCGCGCTCATCACCATGCGCTACCAGTACCGGCTGCGCGGCGCGATGGAAGAACCCATCAACAGCCGCAGCAAGGGCAGCACCACGCTGGGCCTGCCGCCCGAGGTGCCGACCCTGCCCTCGCTGCTGAAGAAAGCGGGCTACCACACCGCCCTCATCGGCAAGTGGCACCTGGGCTATCCGCCCTCGTTCGGCCCGCGCCGCTCGGGCTACGACGAGTTCTTCGGCATCATGGCCGGTGGTGTGGACTACTTCACCCACTGCTCGTCCAGCGGCGAGCACGACCTCTACATCGACGAGCAGGAGCACCACGAGGTGGGCTACCTCACCGACGTGCTCTCGCAGCGCGCGGTGGACCATGTGCGCCAGCGCGCGGCCGACGCCAAGGCCGGCAAGCCCTTCCTGCTCAGCCTGCACTACACCGCACCGCACTGGCCCTGGGAAACGCGCGATGACGCGCACGTGGCCTCGGACGTGGCAAAGAACCTGTTCCACCTCCACGGCGGCGACGTGCAGACCTACCGCCGCATGATCCACCACATGGACGAAGGCATCGGCCGCCTCATGGCCGCGCTGCGCGAGGAAGGGCTGGAAGAGAACACGCTGATCGTCTTCACCAGCGACAACGGCGGCGAGCGCTTCTCGGACAACTGGCCGCTGGTGGGCGGCAAGATGGACCTGACCGAAGGCGGCATCCGCGTGCCCTGGATCGCGCACTGGCCCGCCGCCATCCCGGCCGGCACGGTGAGCACCCAGCATTGCATGACCATGGACTGGTCGGCCACGCTGCTCGAAGCCGGCGGCGGCCAGGCGGACCCAGGCTGGCCGCTGGACGGCGTGAGCCTGCTCCAGGTGTTGCAAGACCCCGCGCAGCGCTTCGAGCGCCCGCTGTACTGGCGCATGAACCACCGCGGCCAGCGCGCGCTGCGCGAAGGCGACTGGAAGTACCTGCAGGTGGACGGCCACGAGTACCTGTTCAACATCGCGAAGGACGAACGCGAGCGCGCCAACCTGGCCGCGCGCGAGCCTGAGCGGCTGGCGCGCATGCGCGAACAGTGGGAGAGCTGGAACGCAAGCGTGCCGCCGATCCCGGTGGACGCGACGGTGAGCCTGGGCTACTCGGCCAAGGACATGCCGCAGCGTTGAGTCGGCGACCCTTGCTCCGGCAGATCGAACAGGTCCAGCTGCCAGCTGGCCTCATTGGCGATTCTCGACAGGACATCGCGGATGCAGGGATACACATCCTCGGGCAGCAGCGCCAGAAGCCGGGCGACGCGGTGCACGCATTCACGGAGCTGCCCACCCCCCAGGGGGCCGAGCTGGAGCACGGCGATGTCCACCACCTCGATGCGGTCCAGCGGTCCGACGGTGGGGTCGTGGCACAGGGCCTGGAACTCCACCTTGAAACCGTGGGACAGCCAGGATTCTTCCTGCGCCCGCGCATGTTCCTTCAGGTGCGCCAGCAGGGTCTGGAGCCGGGCGACGATGGCCTCGGGGGCGTCGTCCGTGCCCGCACGGTCGGCCCGGAAGAACTCGTGCACAGCCATCCCGGAGGTACACGCGCGGGGCCATGGCGATGCGAGGTGCACCACCGATGGCGGCAGCGACTCCCCCCGGCCGGTCAGGAACCGGGCAATCGACCGCCATTCGCCGTCGGGAATGCGACCCTCCTCGTGCTGCCGCATCACCGCGCTCAGGAAACCCCGAAGGTCGTCGTTGGCGATGAGGGTGTTGTCTGCCGGGAGCGACGGAGCGAACGCCGGGTGCTGCTGCATGCCGGTGGAAGGACCGGCATCGGACTGCGAGTGGGTAAAGGCGTCCTGGAAGCGGCTGATGAGGCTTGAGAACATGGCGCGACTCCTTGTGGCTGTCGACGGGCACGTTCGTAGAGTGACCGGCTTTTGCCCCGCTGTTCGCGTCGCGCGTCCGCCTGCATCCCATCTGGAACGAAGCCCGCGATCGCGTACACGAACCGCAGCGCCCATCAAAGGAGCGCGACGGTCTATTCCTCGCTCAGCGCATCGGTGACCCAGGTGGGACCGCTCTGGCGCTGCATTTGAGCGAGAAATATCTGGCCTAAGGGGGTGTCCTGCATCCGGGTTCCATGAGCCAGGCACGCCATCAGCATCGTGTATTCCTGAAACAGCGCCTGGTCCTTCATCACTTGCCGGTACCCTTTGCTGTCGGTGCTACCAAGCACGGCGGCAGGCACCTTCTGGCTGTCGAGAAGCGCACGAGGCAAGCGCTTTCCTTGATCGGGGCTGAGCCCGGGCGCGCGATGCGCGAGCAGTCGGAGGTAATTCCGGAACGCCGAGCGCTTGTGCGCGATGGAGTCGTCCACTTCGTGGCGCCCACACTGCTGGCCGACGTGCCCCCCCCGATGCGGCGACCATGCAGGAAGAGCCATTCGGCCCAGTGGACTGCGCCGTTCCCTTCGACACCCTGGACGACGCCATCGCCATGGCCAACCACAACCCCTACGGCCTGGCCGGCTACCTGTTCACCGACAGCGCACGCGCCATCCTGGCTGTCTCGGAGCGGCTGGAGGTCGGCAGCCTGACCGTCAACAACCTGGGCGTCTCGGTGCCCGAGGCTCTCTTCGGCGGCGTCAAGGACAGCGGCTATGGCAGCGAATCGGGTATCGAGAGCAGGAGGCCTTTCTGGATACCCGGTTCATGCACCAGAGCGCCTGAAAATCCGGCCGTCATAGAGGTCTTTTTTCAGGCGGCTGTAGTCGTTATACAAGCTGCTGTCGGCTTTCACCTGCTTGTAGCCATCGCTGTTTGTGAGGCCGCCAAAGAAGCCGATAGACCCCTGGCTGTTATGGAGATAGGCATAGAGGCGCCGCTGCTCTCTTCCATTCATGCCGTTCTTCAGCACAACGTCCCTGATCATGGATGCGTACACCCTGACGACATCGCGCTTGCGCCGAACCGCTTCATCCGAAGTGGCCAGCGGCTCCAGCAGCGCCTTGAAAGCCGACGGGCCCTTGGCATTGCCTGTTGCGGTGGTCTGCGGCGTGAGCAGCGTCAGCAACTGCTCGCTGTTGAATCCGCCCATCGCCAGGATGAGGTTTTTGCGCGCCCGGATGGTGTCGACGGATTTCAGCCAGTCGGCCGCGCCGCCGCTGGTCATCCAACCCACCAGTTGTGTCGGTGTCACGCCGGCCAGCTTCATCAATCGGGCCAACGCCGGCATGGCTTTCCCATGTCCCCCGGACAGGCACGCCTGCAGCGCCGCGATCGTGGCCGGATCGTCAAACAGTTTCAACGGTGCTGTTCCTGAAAGTCCCTCTTGCAAGCGACGGGCAAATGTCTGGAGCGCCCGCGCATCGCCCTTGTGCAGCGCCTCGCACAGCGGCGAATGGTTCGGGTCGCCCACGAGCTGGACGGTCAGGTCCTGGGCGGTCATGCCGGATGGAACCAGATCCTTCACCGACGCTTCTTTCGATGAAGGAACGAAGTCCTCTTCACGGCGAAGAGAGGGCGCCCCGTCGTTGATCACGATCACGACGGGCTCAGGCTTTTCACCCGGCACGCTGGATGTGGCCGAAGTGCTCTTCTTGGACTCGACTTCACCACTCTTATCCTCAAAGGTCTCCCGCAGCTTCTCCAGCTTCTGCTGGAGAACTGTCTTGGAGGTGGGATTAAAGCTGTCGGGGTTTCGGAACTCGATGTCGATCGACGACTCGTCCGAAGGCTCATCGGGGACGTCATCTATATCTCCATGGGATGACTCTGGCTTCACAGACTTCAAGTTCACCGCTTTTTTATGCCGAACCCGGGTTTCTTCGTAGTGCTCCAGCAAGTCCAGCAGCGTCGTCAACTTGTGCTGGTAATTTCCAGGTGCCTCGCCCGTCTCGCCCTGCAACAGCCTACGAAGCAGCGTTTTGCTGTGCTCGGCAAGGGTGATCCCACCCATCGGCATCCTGAAACCACTGTAGGGAGGGAAGCTATGCTCCCCCATCAGGTACTGGGCCAGTTCGGTGCAGTTCTTCTCCTGTACGCCACTGTCACCGCTCATGGCGCGCAGAAGATGGAGAACGCTCTTGTCATCGATCAGGCTGCAGGCATCGCCCCGTGACATCTTGTCCCATCGCTGCTTCAAAGCATGGGACGGCCCCTCACGCCCCGTGTCGTCGGCGTGCGCATATCGAGTGGGATCAGGGGTGTGCAAGAACAGCTTCACGTTCAGACTCCTTGGCCAAGGCCCGTTGAATGGAAACGAAGCAGAAAGTGACAGTCCGTCCCGCAAAGTTCATGTCCCACTCATCCGGTGTTCGTCACGAGACGCTCACCATTCAAGACCTCTTCACCCCCGTATCGGCACGAACAAACGGCCCAGGCCAACAGAGCGCCCTCAATTCAGTACGATCCACGCCATGTCCACCCGCCTCCAGCACCTATTCCCCTTCCTCCGCTGGCCCCGCCCCGACGCCGCCCTGCTGCGCGGCGAGGCCATGGCCGGCCTCACCGTCGGCCTGATGGTGATCCCGCAGGGCGTGGCCTACGCCGCGCTGGCCGGCATGCCGCTGGTCACCGGCATCTACGCCTCGCTGCTGCCGGCGCTCATCGCGGTGCTGTTCAGCGCCTCGCCCCGCCTCGCCGTCGGCCCCACCGCGCTCACCTGCCTGCTGGTGGGCGCCTCGCTCAGCGGGCTGGCCGAACCCGGCAGCGCGCAATGGGTGGCACTGGCGGTATGGCTCGCCCTGCTCACCGGCCTGCTGCAGATCGCGCTGGGCTTCGCGCGCTTCGGCTGGCTCCTCAACCTGGTCAACTCCCCGGTGCTCATGGCCTTCACGCAGGCGGCAGCGGTGCTCATCATCGCCTCGCAGCTGCCGGCCCTGCTGGGCTTCGCGGCCTGGGACACGCTGCTCACGCAGCCCCGGGTGCACTGGCCGGCCCTGCTCTTCGGCGTGGGCAGCCTCGCGCTGCTGGTGCTCGCGCGCCGCTGGCGGCCGGGTTTTCCAACGGTGCTCACGGTGGTGGTCGCAAGCGCGGCCATCAGCTACGCAGTGGGCTTCGAGGCCCAGGGCGGCGCGGTCATCGGTGCGTTGCCGCAAGGCTTGCCCATGCCCTACTGGCCCAGTTGGCCAGGCTGGGCCACCCTGGGCCAGCTGGTGGTGCCCACGCTGGTGATCACGCTGGTGAGCTTTCTGGAAACCGCCTCCAGCGCCAAGGTGGACAACGGGCAGCGCGGTCAGCGCTGGGACCAGGACCAGGACCTGATCGGCCAGGGCCTGGCCAAACTGGCCTCGGGCCTGAGCGGCGCCTTCCCCACCAGCTCGTCGTTCTCACGCTCGGCGCTCAACCTGTACGCCGGCGCCAAGACCGGCTGGGCCACCATCTTCTCGGTCATCGTGGTGCTGATCGCCCTGCTGCTGTTCATCCCGATGCTGCACCACGTGCCGCTGGCGGTGCTGGCGTCGATCGTGCTGGTGGCGGTCATCGGCCTGATCAAGCCGCGCGCCTTCACCCAGCTGTGGAAACTCTCGCGTGTGGAGACGGCCATCGCCGGCATCACCTTCGCGGTGACCTTGCTGGCCGCGCCGCGCCTGTACTGGGGCGTTCTGGCGGGCGTGCTCATGGCGCTCTCGCACTTTCTCTACCTGCGGCTGCACCCGCGCATCATCGAAGTGGGCCTGCACCCCGACGGCAGCCTGCGCGATCGCCACCTCTGGAAGTTGCGCCCGCTCGCGCCCCACCTCTATGCGCTGCGCATGGACGCCGCGCTGGACTTCGCCACCGCCAACGGCTTCGAGCGCGCGGTGTCCGAACACATTGCGGCCCACCCCGACACCCGCCACGTGATGCTGATCGCGCACCCGATCAACTGGATCGACGCCACCGGCGCCGAGGCCTTCGGCCGGCTGCGCGCGCAACTCGACGACCAGCACATTGAACTGCATCTGGTCGGCATCAAGCTGCCGGTGGAAAATGTGCTGCGCCTGGCGGGGCACCTGGAAGCGGGACCGCGCCTGCACCTCTACCGCACCGAGGCCGAGGGACTGCGCGCCGCCTCGGACCTGATCCCCGAAGACCCTTCGATCTGACCCCACGCCCCACCATGGAACTGCCCCGCCACCAACTCAGCATGACGGTGCTGATGACCCCCGACACCGCCAACTTCTCGGGCAAGGTGCACGGCGGCACCGTGCTCAAGCTGCTCGACCAGGTCGCCTTCGCCTGCGCCAGCCGCTACGCCTCGTCCTATGTAGTCACGCTCAGCGTGGACCAGGTCATGTTCCGACAGCCGATCCAGGTCGGCGAGCTGCTCACCTTCCTGGCGGCCGTGAACCACACCGGCACCTCGTCCATGGAAGTCGGCATCAAGGTGATCGCGGAAAACATCCGCACCCAGGTGCAGCGGCACGTGAACAGCTGCTTCTTCACCATGATCGCGGTGGACGACCAGGGCAAGCCCCAGGCCGTGCCCGCGCTCGAACCGGCCACGTCCGACGAGCACCGCCGGCACGCGGCGGCGGCACTGCGCAAGACCGTGCGCCAGGAGATGGAGCAGCGCTACGCGGCGATCCGCTGAGGATCAGGTCCGCACCTTGCCGTCGCCGGTCAGCATGGACAGCTCGGCGAAGCTGGAGGCCACGTGGTCGTTCGGGCCCAGGGACACCTGGAAACCGCCGAGGGACATGTCACCGATGGCTTCCATGCCGGCGATGAAGCTCTCGCGCGTGCCCCGCGAGCCCGCGCGGCGCAGGCCCTCGGCAAACAGCTTCGCGGCCAGAAAGCCTTCCATGCTGGAGAAGTTGGGCTGCACCTTGTTGCCGCCCTTGCCGATGGCCTCGATGAACTCGCGCGCGATCGGGCGCGACGCGCTGTACGGCGTGGGCACCACCTGCGACACCACCACGCCCGCCCCGTCCTTGCCCAGCTCGTCGGCCAGGGCCTGCGTGCCGACGAAGGACACGTTGTAGAAGGTGCCGCCATAACCGGCCGCGCGAGCAGCGCGGATGTAGGCCGCACACGACTTGTAGGCGCTGATCTGCACCACCGCATCGGGTCTGGCGGCGTTGATGGTCGCCACGGCCTGGGCCACGTCCACCGAGTTGCGCTCCACCGTGGCGGTGGCCACCGGCTTGAGGTTGCGCGCCGCGAGCGCGAGCACCGTGCCGTCCAGGCCGGCCTTGCCGTAGCTGTCGTTCTGGTGGAACACCGCGATCTTGTTCAGACCAAGGTGGGTGAGCTGGCGCACGATCAGCGCGGTCTCGTCGTTGTACGAGGCACGCAGGTGGAAGGCGAGCCGGTTGAACGGCTGGCGCAGGCCCATGGCGCCGGTGAAGGGCGCGAAGAACGGCGTCTGGGCCTTGGTGGCCAGCGGCAGCGCGGCCAGGCTGGTGGGCGTGCCGATGTAGCCGAACAGCGCGAACACCTCGCTGTCGAGCAACTGGTTGGTGTTCGCCACGCAGCGGTCGGGCTCGTAGCCGTCGTCGAGCTGCACGATCTCGATGCGCTGGCCGTTCACCCCGCCCTGGCCGTTGAGCTGGTCAAAGAACAGCCGGGCCCCGGCGTGGAACTGGATACCCAGCTGCGCCGCCGCGCCGGTGAACGCGGCCGACTGGCCGAGCACGATGCGGTTGCCCGACTGCGCGCGCAACGCCGGCGTGCCCAGCATGGCCGCGCCGGCCAGCAGGCCGTTGAAATGGCGGCGCGTAAGGCCGGGCGTGGGGCGGAAGGGGTGCATGTGGGGCTCCATTTGTCGGTATCGCGCGGGGCGTCGCACCAAGTGCGGCCCCGCGTTCCATCCTATCGAGTCGCCCCACCGGGCATGCCTTCACCCGGCGCGCGGATTCAACCGCTCATCGATTCCGGCGCGCCAGGCAGGCCACGCGCGCCCAGAGCGCCGCCGCGTCGCCCACCTGTGCGCCGCGCCAGGCGATCACCTGATCGGGGCGCACCAGCAACAGGCCGTCGGCCAGCAGGTCCCCGCCCTCTTCGGCGGCCAGGCTCAACACGGACACGTCCAGCCCAGCCGTGCGGCCTGCGTCGGCCAGGCGCGCGGCCTCGGCCGCGGCGTGGGCCGGCGCCAGCACCGTCCACTCGAAGCCCAGCAGGTCGTACAGCGAGCGCTCGCCGTTTAACCAGCGGTGCGGCAGGCGCCCGCCCGGTTCGGTGGAGGGGTGATACGCGTTGGCCTGGTCGGACGGCGCCCGGGCCGGGTCGCCGAACACGATGGGCGACGCGTCCACCCGTTCGCCGAAGGTGACGCCGGGGATGTTGAACTCGCGCCGCACGTGCGCGCCCAGCACCTCGCTGGCCCGCGCGCGCAGCGCATCGCCGGCGGGTCCCTCGGCCTCCAGCTCGGCCGTCACCTCGAACAGGCCCACCGAATCCGCGAACTCGCGCGCATAGGCCGTGTTGCGCAAGCCGATCGGGCGGCGCTCCTGCTGGTAGCTGTCCAGCAGGGTCGGATGCGACTGGCCTTTCACCACCGCCGCGAGTTTCCAGCCCAGGTTGACCGCGTCGCCCACCGCCGTGTTGTAGCCCAGGCCGCCGGTGGGCGTGAACAGATGGGCCGCGTCGCCCGCGATGAACACCCGCCCGCGCTGGTAGCGTTCGGCCACCAGCGAGTGGCCCGCGATCCACACGCCGGTGGACAGCACCTCGAAGTCCATGTCCATGCCGCTGGCCTCGGCAAAGATGCGGCGCGCGTCGGCGTGCGTCCAGTCCTCGGGCGTTTCGTGCGGGTGCACGGCGGCGTGGAAGGCGAACTCGCCGCGCCCGTCCACCGAGGCCATGAACACGCGCCGCTCGTGGTTCACCGAGACGTACATCCAGGCGATGTCGTGCGGGTACCGATCGTAGAAGGCCGGCGCACGCAGGTAGATCGCGAACATCTTGCCGCCCATGAACTGGCGCTGCAGGCCGGTGGCTCCACCCATCTCGATGCCCAGCGCGCTGCGCACGCCGCTGCGCGCGCCGTCGGCGCCCACCAGGTAATCCGCGCGCACCGTGACCGCGTGACCGCCCGCCGCCGGCGCGACCTGCGCCACCACCCCGTCGCCGGTGTCGTCGAACGACTGCAGCCGCCAGCCGAAACCGATGCGCCGGCCGGTGCGCTGCTCGGCATGCTCGCGCAGCACGGCCTCCACGTACTTCTGCGACACGCGGTGCGGCAACTCGGCCGCGCTCCAGGAACCGGCCAGGGTCTTGATCTGCTCGGTGGCCTGCGCGGCGGTGGGCAGGCGCAGGCGCGCCAGCTCGTGCCGGGCGAAACGGGTGAAGTAGGCGATGTCGGTCGGGTGGTCGCCCGGCAGGCCCATCGCGCGGATCTGCCGCGCGATGCCGATGCGGCGGAAGTGCTCCATGGTGCGCGCCTGCGTGGCGTTGGCCTGCGGGTTGAAGGCCGTGGTGGCCTTGGGGTCCACCACCAGGCACGGTACATTGCGCAGGCCGAGCTCGTTGGCCAGCATCAGCCCGCAAGGGCCCGCGCCCGCGATCAGCACATCCACCCGCAGTTCGCCGCCTTCGGCCTGCGCCTGCTCCAGCGTCAAGAATTCCGCCACGCCCGTCTCCATCGTCAATTTAATTAGGCAACCTAAGCAAATCCATTGTACGCATGAAAACCGAAACCTCCCAACCCCGGCGCCGCGCGCCCGATGCCTGGCGCCTGGGCAATGCGGGGCGCGTCCTGGGCAATGCCGTCACGCGCTTCGAGTCGCGCGTGCTCGAACTCATGGCCGCCGCCGGCCACGCCGACACCCGGCTCTCGCACGTGAACCTGACCCGCCACCTCGATCTGGAAGGCACGCGCATCACCGAGCTGGCGCGCCGGGCGCGCATGACCAACGCGGCCATGACCGAGCTGATCGACCAGTGCGAAGGCCTGGGCCTGGTGGTGCGCGAGGTCGACCCGGCCGACAAGCGCGCCCGCACGGTGCGGTTCACCGACGCGGGGCGCGAATGGCTCAAGGCCTTCGGCCAGGCCGTGAAGAAGGCCGAGCGGGAGATGCTGAAAGACATCGGCCCCGAAGCGGCAGAGGTGCTGCTTCAGGGCCTGGCGCGCTACGGCGGCACGGTGGAGTCCATCCGCGTGGCGGATGCACCGCTCAGTCGATCACCACGTTCGCGTCCTTGACGAGCTTGGCGAATTTCTCGGTTTCGGCCTTGATGGTCTGGGCCATCTGCTCCGGGCTGTCGCCGATCGGGTCGGCGCCGATGTCGGCCATGCGCTGGCGGAACTCGGGCGACTTGATGATCTTCACCATCTCGCTGCTCAGGCGCGCCTGGATGTCCTTGGGCGTGGCCACCGGGGCCAGCACGCCGAACCAGGTGCCGATGTTGAAACCCTTGAGCCCCGCCTCATCCAGCGTCGGCACATCGGGCAGCGCGGGCGAGCGCGTGGCGGTGGTCACGGCCAGCGGGCGCAGCTTGCCGGCCTTGATGTGCGGCAGCACCGGCGTGATGGTGTCGAACGTCATCAGGATCTGACCGCCCAGCAGGTCCGTCGCCAGCGGGCCGCTGCCCTTGTAGGCGATGTGCGTGAGCTTGGCGCCGGTGTTGTTCTGGAACTGCGTGCCGATCAGGTGCTGGGCCGTGCCGTTGCCGTTGGAGCCGTAGTTCGCCTTCGCGGGGTCGGCCTTGAGCAGGGCCACGAGTTCGTTCACGGTCTTTGCAGGTGTGGTGGCGTTGACCACCAGCACATTGGGCACCATGGCGATGGTGGTCAGCGGCGCAAGATCCTTCTGGAAGTCGTAGGGCAGCTTCTTGTAGACGCTGGTCGCGATGGTGTGGTGCACCGCGCCCACCAGCAGGGTGTAGCCGTCGGGCCGGGCCTTGGCCACGAAGTCCGCGCCGATGGTGGCGCCCGCCCCCGGCTTGCTCTCGATCACCACCGGTTGCCCCAGGCTCTGCTGCAGGCGCTCGCCCAGCGCGCGGGCCAGCACGTCGGTGGTACCCCCGGCCGGGAACGGCACGATGAGCGTGATCGGGCGGGCGGGCCAGGCCTGGGCCATGGCCCCGGTCACGGTCATGGCGGCGGAGAAGGCCGCCCCCTGAAGGACGAGGCGGCGCGAGAAGGGGCGAATGGATGTCATGTCTGTCTCCTGTTGGCACGGTGTGCCTGTGTGTCGCCGGGCGAACTGCCCGGTCGTTGCGCGGAATGCGCGAAATCAAACAAAGAAACCCCTGCGTTTCACCCAGCCGACGCACGACCCGCACCGCACGGAGACAACGCCACCAGAGGCATCAAGGGTCCGGCTCTGCCGGCCCGAGATGCCGTCCCCCCTCGAAGCGCCGAAGGCGCGCCACAGAGGGGGGAAGCCGCGCAGCGGCGCAGGGGGGAGTCCACGTCAAGCCGCCTTGCGCTGCAGGCTGGCGGTGAGCAGCTCGCACACGGCCTGCGTGACCTGCGCGGTGGTGGCCTTGCCGCCCAGGTCGCCGGTGTGCAGCGCGGGGTTGGCCGTGACCTGCTCGACGGCTTGCATGAGGCGCAACGCAGCATCGAACTCACCCAGGTGCTCGAGCAGCATCACGCAACTCCAGAAGGTGCCGACCGGGTTGGCCAGGCCCTTGCCCATGATGTCGAAGGCCGAACCGTGGATGGGCTCGAACATCGACGGATAGCGGTGCTCGGGATCGATGTTGCCGGTGGGCGCGATGCCCAGGCTGCCCGCCAGCGCGGCGGCGAGGTCGCTCAGGATGTCGGCATGGAGGTTGGTCGCGACGATGGTGTCCAGCGTGGCGGGGCGGTTCACCATGCGGGCGGTGGCGGCGTCCACCAGTTCCTTGTCCCAGGTCACGTCCGGGAACTCTTTTGCGATCTGCACCGCGATCTCGTCCCACATCACCATGGCGTGGCGCTGCGCGTTGCTCTTGGTGATCACGGTCAGCTGCTTGCGGGGCCGCGACTGCGCCAGCTTGAACGCGAAGCGCATGATGCGCTCCACGCCCACGCGGGTCATCATGGTCACGTCGGTGGCGGCCTCGATCGGGTGGCCCTGGTGCACACGGCCGCCCACACCGGCGTATTCGCCTTCGGAGTTCTCGCGCACGATCACCCAGTTCAGGTCCTCGGCCTTGCAGCGCTTGAGCGGCGCGTCGATGCCGGGCAGGATGCGCGTGGGGCGCACGTTGGCGTACTGGTCGAAGCCCTGGCAGATCTTCAGACGCAGGCCCCAGAGGGTGATGTGGTCAGGGATGTGCGGATCGCCCGCGGAGCCGAACAGGATCGCGTCCTTGTCGCGCAGCGCATCCAGGCCGTCGGCCGGCATCATCTCGCCGTGCTCGCGGTAGTAATCGCCGCCCCAGTCGAAGTCCTCGAACTGGAAGCGGAACGTGTGGCTGGTGGCGGCCAGCGCCTCCAGCACCTGCTGGCCGGCGGGCACGACTTCCTTGCCGATGCCGTCTCCGGGAATGGTTGCGATGGCGTAGGTCTTCATGGTGTCTCTCGTGTGGGGGTGGGTCGATGGGTGGACTGTAGGGATTCGACAGGCCATCGAAACACCGCTAAAGTGAATCCATCGTTAACCTGCATTCAACAGTGAGACCGCCATGAGCTCCGCCATCCAGCCCGCCGACCTGGGCTTCTTCTCGGTGCTGGCCAGCGCCGGCAGCCTGAGCGCGGCCGCGCGCGAACTCGGCATCACCACCCCGGCGGTCAGCAAGCACCTGGCGCAGATGGAAGCACGCGTGGGCGTGGCCCTTCTCAACCGCACCACGCGGCGCATGAGCCTCACGCCCGAGGGCGAGGTGTATCTGCAGCACGCGCGCCGCATCCTCGGCGAGATCGACGACATGGAGGAGCTGCTCGGCGTCTCGCGTTCCACGCCCACCGGCCTGCTGCGCGTCAACGCCACGCTGGGCTTCGGCCGCAGCCACGTGGCGCCGCTCATCTCGCGCTTCGTGCGCAAGCACCCGCAGGTGGAGGTGCAGCTGCAGCTCTCGGTGAACCCGCCACCGCTCACCGAGGATGCCTTCGACGTCTGCATCCGCTTCGGCGCGCCACCCGACTCGCGCATGATCGCGCGCCAGATCGCGCCCAACCGGCGCCTGCTCTGTGCCTCGCCCGCCTACCTGGCCAATCACGGCATGCCCAAGGTGCCGCACGACCTGACCAGACACAACTGCATCGGCATCCGCCAGGGCGAGGAGGCGTACGGCGTGTGGCGCCTCTCCAGCGGGCGCGGCAAGACCGTGACCACCGAGGCCGTGAAAACGCGCGGCAACCTCACCACCAACGACGGCGAGATCGCCGTCAACTGGGCGCTGGACGGCCATGGTGTGCTGATGCGCGCCGAATGGGACATCGAGCGCTACCTGCGCAACGGGCGGCTGGTGCAGGTGCTGCCGCAGTACTTCACGCCCGACGCCTCGATCCACGCGGTGTACCCGCAGCGCCACCAGCTGGCCGCGCGCGTGCGGGCTTTTGTGGACTTCGTGGCACTGGCGTTCACGCAGCAGGCCGCGGTCAGCAAGTAAGCGCCCGGCATGTTCCTGCGCCGCCCGCCCCCCACTCTTCCCCCATGTGTGCATCGGTTTGACCGCCGCTGCCCCTAGACTGCCCTTATCAGGAGGGAGTGCAGCATGGTGAACGACGCGAACGCCGACGACATTCCCTCGGAGCTGACCGAGGCGATCCTGCAGACGCAGGCCGAGCGGGAGCAGGTCCGCCAGGCCCAGCCCGAGCTGTTCGCGGCGGTGTCGGGCGCCATGTTCCGCCACGACCCGGTCGAGATCAACTACCACTTCAACACCGACGAGTACGACGCCGAGACCGGCACGGTTCTCCCCCGGTTGAAGGAGTGTGCGTCGTCCGACGAACTCGCCAGCGTGCTGCACGAGGAATTCGTGCGCTGGTTCGGCGCCGAGACGGCCGGGCCGCGCGATCACTACCTCGACCTGTCGGTCGAGATCTGGGCGTTGTGGACGGCAGCTTCCGCCTGAAGCATCGGGCTGGACAACCCGGGTATCCAGCCGGCGGCATTGGGGATATTCTTCGTCAGGGCTCGGTCACCGCGCCCGCCCGCCCACCTCAACGAAGCTGGAGACCCACATGATCGACAAGGCTCAGGCCGACATGGCCAAAACGCTCTGGGAACAATCCAAAGCCGCCGCGCAGCAGGCCCATGAAGCCTGGTGGACGGTGCTGAAGTCCCAGAAAGCGCTGCTGGACTCCATGCGCGGGGTGGGCATGCCGTTTGAAGTGGCCGCCGACCAGTTCGAGAAACTCATGCAGTTCCATGCCGAGCAGCACAAGGCCGCGCTCGACTACATGGAAAAAATGTCGGCCGACTACGGGCGCGCCGTCGCCAAACAGAAGAAGTGACGCGGCCCGTTCTGCGGGCCTCTTCACTCGTCTTCCTGGCGCTGCTGCTCTGCGGTGGGTTGCCCGGCCGGGCGGCGGAGCACCCCGGGGACCTGCGCCAGTTCCTCGAACGGCGCGAGGAATGCGACCACTGGCGCGGCGAGGCCGGCTACGACAAGGAGCGGCAGCGCGACATCGACCGGGGCGTCTGCCGGACCTGCACGGGCACGGACGCCGAGCTGGCGAGGCTGAAGAAGAAGTACAAGGCCAACCCCGCCGTGATGGACGTGCTCGACGAGCTCGAGGAGAAGATCGAGCACCCCGACAGGGCGGCGGCGAAGCGCTTCTGCCGGGGCCTTCGCCAGCCGATCCGGCCCTGAGGTTTCTGGGCCCCTTCGATGGCCAGCGCATGGTCTGCGGCGGCTTCGAGCTCATCCTCGAAGCCTGAGCGCGCGCTCAGCGCAACGGACGGTGCTGCCGGTCGTGCTTCTGCAGCGCAATGCGGTGGCTGGCCTTGTCCTGGGCACGCTCCATGCGCCGCGCCTCTTGGCCGGTCACCTTGCCGTCGGCCTCGACGCGGTGTTCCATGTGGGTGATGCGGGCCTGCTGCGCGTCCATCCGGGCGGTTTCCCGGCGCGTGAGCTCGCCGGAAGCCACGCCCTGGTCGATGCGGGCGGCCTGCCGCTCCTGGCGGTTGTCCACGCGCTCGCCGGGCGCAAGGCCCTGTGCGTGGACCGGGAAGGCGCTCACGGCCGTCATGCCCAGCGCCAGCAACAGAACGCGAAAGGAGATGTTCGACATGGGGGATCCTTGGTGATGAACACAGTGCCGGGTACGGGCCCGGTGTCGCTTGAACCGCCCGCCCCCACCCGGGCTTACGGCCTCCACGCGCAAGCCCCTGCGAGCCACTCGGGTTTGCGGGCACCGGCATAAGAGAAGCCCCCCCACCGGGTTCAACCGGTACACGCCCACCACCAAGCCCACACGACGTCCATGGCCCCCGACGCCACCTTCGCCCCGGTCATCGCCTCACACCGCTTCGGTCTGAGCCAGGTCAGCCTGGCCAGCGTGGGCCCCGATCCGCGCGCCTGGGTCATGAACCAGCTTCAGCGCCCCACCCTGCTCGACCTCACCGGCCTGCCCGACAGCGCAGCCGTGGCCGAGACCACGCGCCAGATCCGGCAGATGTCCGAACCCACGAGCGAGGCGCGCCGTCAATTGCGCGAGGGTAATCAGTCGGCCCTGCGCCGGCGTTGGCAGCACCAGATCGAAACCCCCACGCCGGTGTATGAACGCTGGGTGATGTTCTGGGCCAACCACTTCACGGTGTCAGGCACCAAGGCCACCACGGCCGGCATGGTGTGGCCGTTCGAGAACGAGGCTGTCCGGCCTCACGCCACCAGCCGGTTCGCCGTGCTGCTGCGCGCGGCCACGGTGCACCCGGGCATGCTGCTGTACCTCGACAACGCCCAGTCCATCGGGCCGGACTCGCGGCAAGGCCTGCGACGCGGCCGTGGGCTCAACGAGAACCTGGCGCGCGAGCTGCTGGAACTGCACACCCTGGGCGTGCACGGCGGCTACACGCAGACCGATGTGCGCGAGCTCGCGCGCCTGCTCACCGGCTGGACCGTGGGCAACGCGCAGCGACCCGGGCCTGGCTTCGTCGCGGCGCTGCACGACCCCGGCAACAAGCGGGTGCTGGGCCGGGACTACCGCGAAGGCCCGCAGGCACTGGACGAGGTGTTGACCGACCTGGCCCGCCACCCGGCCACCGCCGAACACCTGGCCGACAAACTCGCCCGGCACTTCGTCGCCGACGACCCGCCGCCCGCCCTGGTACAGGCGCTGGCTCGCCGCTACCGCGACACCGACGGTGACCTTCTGCAGGTGGCCGATGCGCTGTTCGGCCATGAACAGGCCTGGGCCGCTCACCGTCCCGGCAAGGTGCGCCGGCCCGAAGAGCTCGTGCTCTCGGCGCACCGCTTGCTGCAGCTGCCCATGGGTCAACCCGATCGCACGCTCGCCGCATTGACCGCCATGGGCCAGCCCCTGGGCCGCGCACCGTCGCCGCAAGGCTGGCCCGATCGGCATGATGACTGGCTGGGACCGGACGCGCTGCTCAAGCGCGTGGAATGGGCCGCCAGCGTGGGACGCAGTGCCGGCAACCTGGCCGATGCGCGCCGGCTGGCGGATCTGGCGTGGGGCCCGGCCCTCACCAGCGAGAGCCGCCAGCAGATCGCGCGCGCCGAAAGCGGTGCCCAGGCGCTCACGCTGTTGTTGGCCAGCCCCGAGTTCCAGCGCCGTTGACCTCCTCGTGACGGAGCCCTCCATGACACACGAACCGTCTTCTTCCCCTCCACCATTCACCGCGGGTTGGCGCCGCCGCCAATGGCTGCAGGTTGCCGGCGCCGGTCTGCTGATGGCGGGCCATGGCCTGCAGGCGGCTTTCGCGGCCACGCCGCAAGCGCACGGCAAGCTGGTGGTGGTGATGCTGCGCGGCGCGCTCGACGGCCTGGCCGCCGTGCCGGCCATCGGCGACCCGCAATGGGCCGCCTTGCGACCGCCTCTCACCGAGACCAACGCCAGCCCCGCACCGCCCCTGCCGCTGGACGGGCTGTTCGGCCTGCATCCGGCCCTGCCTCGGCTGCACAGCTGGTACACCGAAGGCCAGCTGCTGCTGGTGCACGCGGTGGCCAGCCCCTACCGCGAGCGCTCGCACTTCGACGCACAACAACTCCTGGAGAGCGGCGGGCAGCGCCCCTTCGAACTCACCACCGGCTGGCTGGGCCGCGCGCTCGCGGCCGGTGGGCAGCGGGGCGTGGCACTGAGCCCGGCCATGCCGGTGGCGCTGCGCGGCGCGCAAGGGGCCAGCACCTGGACCCCTGCGCGCGGCGCCTCGCCGGACGCCGACCTGATGGCGCGCATCGCGCAGACCTACCAGAGCGACCCGGTGCTCGCCGGCCTGCTGGAGCAGGCACTCGGCCAGCGCGAGACGCTGGGCGCGGGCACGCGCGAACCCGGCATGGGCGGCGGCACCGGCAGTGCCGCGGCATTTGCGGGGCTGGCACGGCAGGCGGGCCGCTTTCTGGCCGAGCCCGGCGGCCCGGACGTGGCCTGGCTCGACTTCGACGGCTGGGACACGCACACTCAGCAGGCGGGTCGCCTGCAAAGGCAGCTCGGCGCGCTCGACACAGGCCTGGCCGCGCTGCGCGAGTCCCTGGGCGAGCGCTGGGCCGACACCACCGTGCTCGTGATGACCGAGTTCGGCCGCTCGGCCACGCTCAACGGCAGCGGCGGCACCGACCATGGCACCGGGGGCGTGGCCCTGCTCGCGGGGGGCGCGGTGGCCGGCGGCCGGGTGCTCACCGACTGGCCCGGCCTGGGCCGGCCCGCGCTGCTGGACGGGCGCGATCTGCGCCCCACGCGCGATGTGCGCAGCCTCCTCACGCCGCTGTTGCAGCGCCACCTCGGCGTGGGCCAGGCGGAGATGGCGCGCGTGCTGCCCGGCGCTCCGGCCGGCGCCACCGGCCTGTGGAGAACCTGATGCGAACGCATGTCTTTCGATCGGGACTGTGCCTCGCCGCGCTGCTGGCCTGCGTGGGTGCCGCCCGCGCCGCACCGCCGGCCCCCGACCCCCAGGCCTGGGCCCGGCTCACGCCGGGACAACAGGCCGAGCAGCGCGAACGCCTCCAGCGCCAGCTCGACGCGGCCACCCCCGCCGAGCGCCAGGCCTTTCGCGCCACCGTGCGCGAACGCCTGGAGAAACTCACGCCCACCGAACGCCAGGCGCTCGTGGGCCAGACGCGCGAGCGCTGGCAGTCACTCTCGACCGAAGAGCGCCAGGACCTGGCCGAACAACGCCGGGCTCGCATCCAGGCCATGGCACCGCAGGAGCGCCGGCAGTTGCTCGAACAGCGCCGCGCGATGCTCTCGCGGCTGAGCCCCGAGGAACGCGCCGCGCTGCGTGAGAAACTGCCCGCCCGTTGAGGCCCGCCCACCATGCACGCTCTCACCCTGCGCCCACCCCACGAGCCGCTGCGCGACCAGCTCGCGCGCGCATTGAGTCTGATCGACATCGTGCGCCACGCCGCGCAACGGGGTTCGCCCCGGGAGGACGGCTGGGCCCTGTGGCGACGCGCTTGCGAGGGCGACCCGAGCAGTGCACGCGCCCTGGTGCGGCTGCTCACGCCCACCGCGCTGGCGATGGCACGCCAGATGCTGGGCCGACAGGAGGACGCCGAGGATGCCGTGCAGGAATCCTTCCTGCGGCTATGGAGCGCCCGCCCCGAGAACTCGCGCGGCGCGCAACTCAGCACCTACTTCAACACCATCGTGCTCAACCGCTGCCGCACACAGCTGGTGCGGCGCCGCGAACTGGGCATGGAGCCGGAGGACCTGCGCGCGCTGCAGGAGCGGAATCAGGCGCAGGCCGACGGACTCGCGCACGAGATGCTCGCGTCGGTCACACCGCAACAACTGCTGGACACCCTGGCCCGCCTGCCCGCGCGCCAGCGCATGGCAATCGCGATGTGGGCCTACGCCGACGCCAGCGCGGCCGAGATCGGCCAGGCGCTGGAGATCGATGCCAACGGAGCGCACCAGTTGCTGCACCGAGCCAAGGCAGGACTGCGCCAGGCCCTGTCGGGAAACGCCACATGACAAGTCCTCTCCGCGATCAGGACCCGGCGCTGCGAGGCCGCCTGCGTGCCGCGCTCGATGCCGACGCGCCCGCAGAAACCGAAGCACTGGAAGAACGCGTGCTCGCGCAATGGCGGCAACGCCATGCCGCGACGGACACCGTGCTGGCCTCGGCCGGCGGTGCGGCGCTGCACGCACCCGGCAGGGGCCGGCGTCCGCTGTGGCTCGGCAGTGGTGCGCTGCTGCTGGCCGCGCTGCTCATCACCGTGGTCGCCTGGCAACGGCACGACCCGGCCATGGACGAGTTGATGCAGCTCGACGTGCTGTCCGAGATGGCGCTGGGCGAGATGTGAAGCGGCAGTGAGGTGTCAGCCGCCGCAGTGGCGCGGCAGGAAATCCACCAGCCATTTCATCTGAGCGGCGTCGTGCGCATCCACCCCATCGAGCACCAGCACGCCCTCCGCCTCTCCCGCCGGCACCACGCGCACGGCGTGGCTGCCGCTGGTGGCGTCTTTCTCCACCACGGCCACCGAGCGCCGCAGCGCCACGCGCACCGGTTCGCGGTCGCGCAGGAAGCGCCGGGCCTGGGCCTGCAACACGCAGCCCGGCTGCAGCTCGTAGTGCCAATGGTGGCTGAGCTGGCGCTGATGCCCCAGGTGGTGCATGGCGCCCAGGGCCTTGTCCAGCTTCATGTCGTGGCTGAGGATCAGGGCACCGTCCTCGCTGGGGTAGCCGTCGGCACAGCCGGCGAGCAAAGCCGCCAGGCCCAGCACCAGCGTGCATGCCCATCTCATGACAGCGCGACCGCCGGCGCGGCATCGTCCTGGGCCTCGCGCGTGGCCAACACCTTGTCGATGGTGCGGCCGTCCATGTCCACGATCTCCAGCCGCCAGCCCTCCCAGCTCACGCTGTCGGCCACGCGGGGCATGCGCCCGGTGAGCAGCATCATCATGCCGCTGAGCGTGTGGTAGCGCCCGCGCTCCTCGTCGGGCACGCTGCCCAGGTCGAGGCGGTCCTTGAGCTCGGGCACGGGGATGTGGCCGTCGAGCAGCCAGCTGCCGTCCTCCCGCTGCATGGCCCACGAGGTCTCGGGGTCGCGCGGGCTGAACTCGCCGGTGATCGCCTCGATGAGGTCCTGCAAGGTCACGATGCCCTGCACCTCACCGTACTCGTCGATCACGAAGGCCATGTGCACGTCGGACTGGCGGAAGTTGTCGAGCAGCTCCATGCCGGTGAGCGTCTCGGGCACGTAGAGCGGCGGCTGCAGCGGCTGGCTTTCCAGCTCGCGCTGCGCACCGCGAAGCGCCTGCGAGAGCCACTGCCGCGCATTGACCACACCCACCACGTTGCCCAGGCTGCCGCGCACGACCGGGAAGCGCGCGTGGTCGGAGGCGTCCACCCGTGCCATGTTGACCTCGAATGGCTGGTCCAGGTCGAGCGTCACCACATCGCCGCGCGGCACCATGAGCGAGCCGATCTGCCGGTCGTCGAGCCGGAACACATTGCGCACCATAGTGTGCTCGTGCGACTCGATCACGCCCGCCGTCGTGCCCTCGGCCAGCATGGCGTGGATCTCCTCCTCCGTCACCGCGCTGGCGCCGTTTTCCTTGATGCCCAGCACCTTCATGAGCGCGCGAGTGGACACCGAGAGCAGCAGCACGAAAGGCTTGGTGGCCACGGCCAGCCAGTCGATCGGCCGCGCCACCAGGCGCGCGAGCGTCTCGGGGTGCGACTGGCCCAGGCGCTTGGGCACGAGTTCGCCGACCACGATGGAGAAGTAGGTGATGAGCACCACCACCAGGCCGGTGGCGCCGTAGGTGCTGTAGGGCGCGGGCACACCGAGTTCGGCCAGCCACAGGGCCAGCGGCGCGGCCAGCGCGGCCTCGCCGACGATGCCGTTGAGCACGCCGATGGAGGTGATGCCGATCTGGATGGTGGAGAGGAAGCGGGTGGGGTCCTCACCGAGCTTGACGGCCGCGGCGGCTGCGCCGTCGCCCTCGTCGATGAGTTTCTGCAAGCGCACCTTGCGGGCGGTGACCAGCGCGATCTCTGACATGGCGAAGACGCCGTTGAGCAGGATCAGCGCGAACAGTAAGGCAATTTCCATGGAGGATGAAGGCTCGCGGAGCGAGCGAAAGTGGGGGCGGGAGGAATGGATCGGAAACGGCCAGGCCCCGGCATGGCGCCGGAGGCCTCAGGCCGGGGGTCTCACTCCTCGCGGCCGCCCGCGATGCCCAGCAGGGCCAGCAGGCTCTGGAAGACGTTGAACAGGCTCAGGTACACGCCCAGGGTGGCGGTGATGTAGTTGGTTTCCTCGCCGTCGCGCACGCGCTTGAGGTCGTACAGGA
This sequence comes from Hydrogenophaga sp. GW456-12-10-14-TSB4, assembly GCF_059424305.1. Classification (NCBI taxonomy): domain Bacteria; kingdom Pseudomonadati; phylum Pseudomonadota; class Betaproteobacteria; order Burkholderiales; family Comamonadaceae; genus Hydrogenophaga; species Hydrogenophaga sp. GW456-12-10-14-TSB4. Next base: position 87,967 of record NZ_JBWKZH010000003.1, read on the forward strand.
TGAAGGCCGAGAAGATGCCGATGGCCAGCACCGAGAGGGTAATCATGAGCGCGCCCGACTGGATGAACACGTTGGCGATGCCGGCGACGAGCAGCATGATCATGCCGATGAACAGGAACTTGCCCATGTTGCCCAGGTCGCGCTTGATGACGGTGGACAGCGTGGCCATGCCGAGGAAGATCAGGCCGGTGCCGGTGAAGGCGGTCATGATCAGGCCGGCGCCGTTGGCCAGGCCGAGCACCGAGCCGATCAGGCGCGAGAGCATCAGGCCCATGAAGAAGGTGAAGGCCAGCAGCACGGGCACGCCGGCAGCGGAGTTCTTGGTCTTCTCGATGGCGAACATGAAGGCGAACGCGCCCCCGAGGAAGACGGCGATGCCGAGGAAGCCGGTGAGCGGCGCGGTGATGCCGGTGACCACGCCGAGCCAGGCGCCGATCACGGTCGGGATCATGGACAGCGCGAGCAGCCAGTAGGTGTTGCGCAGCACGCGGTTGCGTTCGACGGCAACAGCCTGGCCGGTGGCGGCGGGGGACGACAGATCAAGGTGCGGATTCATGGTGGGTCCTTGGAACAACGAAAAAAAGAAAGCGGGTTCGGGTGCCGTTGCCGGGGCGAGCCGCTGCGGCAACGGGGCGCCAGCGGCCTGGCGACGAAGAGGAACCTGGACGCCGCGCGCGGCGGAAACGTCAGGCGAAGGTGAGCGGACCGCGTGGCGGTCGCTGGAGCCCGTCGAGCACGGGCGGGGTCAGGTCTTGCGCCAGGGGCGGCGAAGGGGTGCGCAGGTGCTCACCCCGGCTGGACGCGGCGATGGTCGCGTCCAGGCACTCGGGCAGGTCGGCCTGGGTGTCGGTGAGACCGTGATCGGTGCCGGGGGTGGGCTTGAGGGTGTCGTCCGGGGCCGTCTGAGCGGCGGAGACCGCTTCGGCCACCAGGCCCTGCACCGGGGCCTGCGACGCGGGTGCGCCGGGGAGCTGGCCGAAAGCGAACGCACCCACACTCAGGAAGAAGTGCAGGGCAAAGACGGCAACAAGCCAACGGCGCATGGTCGGTCCAGTATAGCGGCCTGCCGTTTCACGGCGGCGGCGCGCCTCAGGCGCGCGCCTGCTGGCCGCGCTGGAGCGCCGCCATGGCCACGGCGGCACTGGCCGAGAGCGCGAGCATCAGCCAACCCAGGTTCACCGCCCCGTCGTGCGGCACCAGCCCCACCACGAAGCCGCCCAGCGCGCCCATAAGCTGCTGCATCAGACCGGCCACGGCCGCCGCCGCACCCGCCAGCGCCGGCAGCAGGCCGACCGTGCCGATGAGCGTGGGCGGCACCAGCAGGCCATGGCCCATGCCCAGCAGCAGCAGGGGCAGCGAGAGCGCCAGCGGCGTGTCCACCCCGGCCAGCGCGAGCGCGAGCATGAGGCCGATGCCCAGCAGCGAACTGCCCTGCCCCAGCCGCATCACGGTGCGCTCGCCCAGGCGGTGCACCAGGTGGGTGGTGAGGTAGTTGCCGACGATGTAGGCCAGCGGCACCACCATGATGTGGTATCCGATGCCTGCCGGGCCCACGCCGTAGCTGCCGAGCACGATGGGGGCGCCCGCGAGGAAGGCATAGAAGGTGGCGGTGGTCATCGAGAGCAGGGCCACATAGAGCAGGAAGCCGGGCGCGCGCGCCAGCTGCGCGTACGACGAGGCCATGTCGCGCAGCCAGTGCGTCTGCTGCGGTGCGGTCGCTGCGGGGTGGTCGGGCAGGCCACGCCAGGCGGCGATGAACAGCACGATCGACAGCCCGGTCAGCAGCACGAAGTTGGCCTGCCAACCCAGGCGCACGTGCAGCTGCCCGCCGATGATGGTGGCCAGCGGCGGCACCAGGCCCATGGCCATGCCGATGTAGGCCATGACGCGCGTGCGCTCGGGGCCGTCGAACAGGTCCTGCACCATGGCGCGCCCCACCACCATGCCGGCGGCGCAACCGGCGCCCTGCAGGACGCGCGCGGCGGTGAGCATGACCAGATCTCCGGCGAGCGCGGCCAGCAGCGAACCGAGCAGGCCCAGGGCGATGCCCAGCAGCAGGATCTTCTTGCGGCCGAGCCGGTCCGACAACGGGCCATACAGCAGCTGCAGGCCACCATAGGCCACCACGTAGCCGCTGAAGGTGAGCTGCACCGCCGCCTGGCTGGAGCCGAAGATCGCGCCCCACTGCTGCATCGAGGGGATGCAGATGGTCATGGCCAGCAGGCCGAAGGCGAGCTGGGCGACGAGGTTGGCGATCAAAGGGCCGTGGCGGGGGGCGGTCATGGGTCTGGGTCTGGCGAAAGGCAACCGGGCATGGTGCCACAACACAGAGAAGAATGCGTTTCTCGCCTCCTGGTGGGCGAGGTCGGGTGGTCCGGTCATTCGGTCGCAGGCCGCTCGCGGACGGGTACCCGGGCGCGCCAACACCGTTTCATCAACACCGGGCTGGCGCGCCAGCGCTTGTGGCAACCGCGAATGGGGCCAGCGCCCGAATGCCCAGACCACCCGCCCCAGAAATGATGTTGGCACGCAAGGCTGGTATGCACAGGTGTGTTGCGGGACGGGGGTGGGGTCCGCCTGCGCAGGCCCCCATTCGCGATTGCCATAGAAGCTGAGTGCCAGCCCGGTGTTGATGAAACGGTGCTGGCATGCCCGGGCAGACGACCGCGAGCAGGGCCGGAGCAGGCGGACCCCACCCCCGGCCCGCCGCGAAGCAGCAGAAAGAAAAACCGCGAGACAAACCCCATGGAGGGGAACCCTGGAGGCACTGCAAACTCATGCCACTAAACTCGAAGGCCCATGCACGTCTCCCTGATCTTCCTCGTCGCCCTCCCATTCGTGGGCAGCCTGCTGGCTGCATTGCTGCCCGCGAACGCGCGCAACACCGAGTCGACACTGGCGGGCGCCATCGCGCTGTTCTGCGCCGTGCAGGCCGCGATGTACTTCCCCGAAGTCGCCGCCGGCGGCGTGATCCGGCAGGAGTTTGTGTGGCTGCCCTCGCTCGGCCTGAACTTCGTGCTGCGCATGGACGGCTTCGCGTGGATGTTCTCCATGCTGGTGCTGGGCATCGGCTCGCTGGTGGTGCTCTACGCGCGCTACTACATGTCGCCCGACGACCCGGTGCCGCGCTTCTTCTCGTTCCTGCTCGCCTTCATGGGCGCCATGAGCGGCGTGGTGCTCTCGGGCAACCTGATCCAGCTGGTGCTGTTCTGGGAACTCACCAGCCTGTTCTCCTTCCTGCTGATCGGCTACTGGCACCACCGCCGCGACGCGCGGCGCGGCGCCCGCATGGCGCTGACCGTCACCGGCGCGGGCGGCCTGTGCCTGCTGGCCGGCGTGCTGGTGCTCGGCCACATCGTCGGCAGCTACGACCTGGACGTGGTGCTGCGGGCCGGCGACGTGGTGCGCGCCCATCCGCTGTACAGCACGGCGCTCATCCTCATCCTGCTCGGCGCGTTCACCAAGAGCGCGCAGTTCCCGTTCCAGTTCTGGCTGCCCCACGCCATGGCCGCCCCCACCCCGGTCTCGGCCTACCTGCACTCGGCCACCATGGTGAAAGCCGGCGTGTTCCTGCTGGCCCGGCTGTGGCCGGTGCTCGCCGGCACCGACGAGTGGTTCTGGATCGTCACCTGCTCGGGCCTGATCACGCTGCTGATCGGCGGCTTTGCCGCCATCTTCCAGAAAGACCTCAAAGGCCTGCTCGCCTACTCGACCATCTCGCACCTGGGCCTGATCACCACGCTGCTGGGCATGAACAGCCCGCTGGCCGCCGTGGCCGCCGTGTTCCACATCATCAACCACGCCACCTTCAAGGCCTCGCTGTTCATGGCGGTGGGCATCATCGACCACGAGGCCGGCACACGCGACATCCGGCGCCTCTCGGGCCTGGCCCGCTACATGCCGGTGACCGCCACGCTGACCGTGGTGGCCGGCGCGGCCATGGCCGGCGTGCCGCTGCTCAACGGCTTCATCTCGAAAGAGATGTTCTTCACCGAGGCGGTGTTCGTCAGCGCGGCCCCCTGGTTCCAGCGCGTGCTGCCGGTCGCGGCGGTGGTCGCGGGCATGTTCAGCGTGGCCTATTCGCTGCGCTTCACGGCGCGCGTGTTCTTTGGCCCCGACACCTGCGCCAACCTGCCGCGCGTGCCGCACGAGCCGCCGCACTGGATGCGCGTGCCGATCGAGGTGCTGGTGCTGGCCTGCCTGGTGGTGGGCATCGTGCCGCAGTGGTCCATCCAGTACATCCTGGGCACCGCCGCGCTGCCGGTGGTGGGCGGGGAACTGCCGGAATTCGACCTCGCGGTGTGGCACGGCTTCAACCTGCCGCTGTGGATGAGCTTCCTGGCGCTGGCCGGCGGCATCGTGCTGTACCTGCTGCTGCGCAAGCCGCTGCAGAGCGGGCGCATCGAGCGCGCGCCACTGGTGGGGCTGTTCAACGGCAAGCGCCTGTTCCACCACGCCATGGCCCGACTCACCGCCGCCGCCCGCAGCGCCCTGCGCCTGCTGGGCACGCGCCGCCTGCAGCCGCAGCTGTTCCTGCTGGTGCTGGTGACCGTGGTGGGCTCGGTGGCCGCGTTCCGCCTGGCGGTGCCGAACCCGTCGCTGGCGCCCGGTGATCGCACGCTGCTGCCGTTCTCGCCCATGTTCGCCCTGCTGTGGGTGGTGGGCGTGGGCGCGGCCATCGGCGCGGTCTGGCAAGCCAAGTACCACCGGCTCACCGCGCTGGCGCTCATGAGCGTGTCGGGCCTCACCACGGTGATCACCTTCGCCTGGTTCTCCGCACCCGACCTCGCGCTCACGCAGCTCTCGGTCGAGGCCGTGACCACGGTGCTGATCCTGCTGGGTCTGCGCTGGCTGCCCAAGCGGCTGGAGGTGCAGGACGACAGCGAACCGCTGTGGGAGCGCACCAAGGCCAAGGCCCGGCGCTCGCGCGACCTGCTGCTGGCGCTGGCCGCCGGCGGCGGCATGACCGCCCTGTCCTACGCCTTGATGACGCGCGACTTCCCGCAAAGCATCTCGCCCTTCTTCCTGGAGCGCGCGCTGCCCGAAGGCGGCGGCACCAACGTGGTCAATGTGATGCTGGTGGACTTCCGGGGCTTCGACACCCTGGGCGAGATCACCGTGCTCGGCATCGTGGCGCTCACGGTGTATGCGCTGCTGCGCCGCTTCCGCCCCGCGCCCGAGAGCGCCGAACTCACGGCCCAGCAGCGGGCGCTGCCGGCCGACCTGGACACCGATCTGGTCAACCCGCAACTGGCTGAAGACACCGCGCAGGGCTACCTGATGGTGCCGGCGGTGCTGGTGCGCCTGCTGCTGCCGATCGCGTCGGTGATCGCGGTCTACCTCTTCATGCGCGGCCACAACGAACCCGGCGGCGGCTTCGTGGCAGGGCTGGTGCTCTCCACCGCGTTCATCCTGCAGTACATCGTCTCGGGCACGCAGTGGGTCGAGGCCAACATGCAGCTGATGCCGCAGCGCTGGATCGCCGCCGGCCTGCTGACCGCCACCGCCACCGGCCTGGGGTCGTTCTGGTTCGGCTACCCGTTCCTGACCACGCACACGGCCCACCTGCACCTGCCGCTGCTGGGCGAGATCCACGTCGCCAGCGCGCTGTTCTACGACATCGGCGTCTTCACCCTGGTGGTGGGCGCGACCCTGCTCATCCTCACGGCGCTGGGCCACCAGTCGGTGCGCGGCCACCGCCAGGCCAAGGTGGTCGAGCAGGAAACCCAACCCGAAGGAACCCCCTGATGGAACTTGTCATGGCCATCGCCATCGGCGCCCTCACCACCTGCGGCGTGTGGCTGATGCTGCGCCCACGCACCTACCAGGTCATCATGGGCCTGTGCCTGCTGGGCTACGGCGTCAACCTGTTCATCTTCAGCATGGGTCGGCTGTCCGTGGACAGCGAACCCGTGCTGACGCCCGGTCTGGAAGCCACGCTGATGCAGTACGACGATCCGATGCCGCAGGCCCTGGTGCTCACCGCCATCGTGATCGGCTTCGCCATGACCGCGCTGTTCCTCGTCGTGCTGCTCGCGCAGCGCGGTTTCTTCGGCAATGACCACGTGGACGGCCAGGGGGACGCGGAGTGACGGGAGGAATGATCCAGGCGATCACCGCGGCGCTCATGCCGCACCTGATGATCGCGCCCATCCTGCTGCCGCTGGTCACCGCCTGCGTGCTGCTGTTCGTGGGCGACCGCCGGCACCGCACCAAGGCCACCATCAGCCTGAGCGCGACGCTGCTGAACCTGGCGGTGGCCATTCTGTTGCTCCTGTGGAGCAAGCAGGGCGAGGGGCCGAGCGCGTTCGGCGTCTACCTGCCCGGCAACTGGGACATGCCCTTCGGCATCGTGCTCGTGCTCGACCGCCTCTCGGGCCTGATGCTGCTGCTGGCCGCGATGGTCGCGCTGATGGCGCTGCTGTTCGCGCTGGCGCGCTGGCACAAGGCCGGCGCGCACTTCCACCCGCTGTTCCAGATCCAGATCATGGGCCTGAACGGGGCCTTCCTGACCGGTGACCTGTTCAACCTGTTCGTGTTCTTCGAGGTCATGCTGGCCGCGTCCTACGGCCTGCTGCTGCACGGCTCGGGCCCCTCGCGCGTGAAGGCCGGCCTGCAGTACATCTCGATCAACCTGGCCGCCTCGTCGCTGTTCCTGGTGGGCGCCTCGATGATCTATGGTGTGACCGGCACGCTCAACATGGCGGACCTGGCCGCGCGCATCCCGGACGTGGCCTCGGCCGACCGAGCGCTGCTGCACACCGCCTGCGCCATCCTGGCCGTGGCCTTCCTCGCCAAGGCCGCGATGTGGCCGCTCAACTTCTGGCTGGTGCCCGCCTACTCCAGCGCCAGCGCGCCCTCGGCGGCGATGTTCGCGCTGCTCACCAAGGTGGGCATCTACGTGCTGCTGCGCCTGTCCACCCTGCTCTTCTCACCCGAGGCCGGCCATTCGGCAGGCTTCGGCAGCGAGTGGCTGGTCTGGGGCGGCATGGCCACGCTGGCCTTCGGCGCCATCGGCATGCTGGCCTCGCAGCGGCCGGCGCGGCTGGCCGGCTTCGCGGTCATCGTCTCCTCGGGCACCCTGCTCGCGGTGCTGGGCTTCGCGCGCCCCGAGCTCACCGCCAGCGCGCTGTACTACCTGCCGAGCTCGACCATGGCGGTGGCCGCGTTCTTCCTGCTGGCCGAGCTCATGGACCGCTCGCGCACCGACCCCGCGAGCCAGCGCGCGCCGGAAGACGAGGAAGACCACCTGCCCTTCGCCCTGGCCGACCTGGAAATCGCCAAGACCGCCAACCTCGACGAAGACGAGGAGGTGCTGATCGGCCGCGCCATCCCCGCCACCACCGCTCTGCTGGGCCTGGCCTTCATCTGCTGCACGGTGCTGGTCGCCGGCCTGCCGCCCCTCTCGGGCTTCATCGGCAAGTTCGCCATGCTCTCGGCCCTGTTGCCGCTGCAGAGCGGCACGCCCGCCGTGAGCACCGCCAGCTGGATGCTGATGGGGCTGGTCATCACCTCGGGGCTGTTCGCGCTGGTGGCGCTCTCGCGCACCGGCATCCGTTTCTTCTGGGCCCCCATGGAGCGCGGCGGCCACATGCTGCGCGTGGCCGAGTACGTGCCGATCGCGGTGCTGATCGGGCTGTGCGTGCTGTTCACGGTGCGTGGTGAGGCGGTGATGCGCTACACCGCCGCCACCGCCAGCGCGCTGTACCACCCGCGCGGCTACATCGACGCCGTGCTCTCGGCCCGGCCGCTGCCCACCCCCACCAACGCCGAACGCCTGGGCGTGCCCGTGCCGGAGAAGCAGCCATGATGCGGCGCCTGTTCCCCGCCCCCCTGCTGTCGCTCGCGCTGGTCGCGCTGTGGCTGGTGCTCAACAACCCCTACAGCCTGGGCCACTGGCTCATGGCCCTGCTGCTGGGCTTCGCGGTGCCGCTGCTCACACAGTCGCTGCGCCCGACGCCGGTGCGCTTCAGCCACCCCTGGGTGGCCTTCAAGCTGTTCCTGCGCGTGGGCGTCGACGTGATCGAGTGGAACTGGCGCGTGCTGCGCGGCACGCTGGGCCGCGGCGAGCACATGCCGCAGGGCGGTTTCATCACCGTGCCGCTGGACCTGCGCGACCCCAACGGCCTGGCGGTGCTGGCCGCCATCATGTGCGTGATCCCGGGCACCATCTGGTCCGAGATCGCGCTGGACCGCAGCGCGCTGCTGGTGCACATCTTCGACCTCGAAGACGCGCAGCACGAGATCGCGCTGATCAAGCAGCGCTACGAGCGCCCCCTGATGGAGATCTTCGAATGAGCCCCTTCCTGTTCGGTGCCATCGTCTTCGCGCTGGCCTGCTACGTGCTGGCCATGGCGCTGGGCCTGCTGCGCCTGTACCGGGGCCCTTCGGCGCAGGACCGCGTGCTGGCCATGGACCTGATCTACACCATCGGCATGCTGGTGCTGATGGTGCTGGCGATCCGCTACCGCAGCGCGATGTACTTCGAGGCCGCGCTGCTGATCGCCGTGTTCGGCTTCGTCAGCTCGGCCGCCATGGCCAAGTTCCTGCTGCGCGGCGAGGTGATCGAATGATGATGCCCGCCGGTGTGTCGCTCTGGGTCGAAATCCCGGTGGCGCTGCTGCTGATCCTCAGCGGCCTCTTCACGCTCACCGCCGCCATCGGCGTGGTGCGCTTCAAGACCTTCTTCCAGCGCATGCACCCGCCCGCGCTGGCCTTCAGCTTCTCGGCCTGGTGCGTCACGCTGGCCAGCATCATCTACTTCTCGGCCCAGGACGCACGGCTCTCGCTGCACGCCTGGCTGATCATCATCTTCCTGTCGCTCACGGTGCCCGTGACCACCATCCTGCTGGCGCGCACCGAGCTGTTCCGCCGCCGCATCGGCAACCCCGGCGCGGGCGACATCCCGCCCTCGCTCAGCCACGTCGTGCCCCGCCCCGGCGAGGGCGACGAAGCACGCCCCAGGGACTGAGTCAGTCCTTCTTCTTCCGCGAACGCGGCGCCGGGCTCTCCACCGGCGGTTCGTATTCGTTCACGAAGGGGATGTTGGCGGTGGTGCGCACCAGCAGGCTCAGCAGCGTCTGCACCTCGGCGGCCGAAAGGCCTTTGAGCAGCCGGCGTTCGCGCTCCAGCGCGACGCGCAGAACCTTGTCGTGGAGGGCATAGCCTTCGGGCGTCAGGGCCAGGCTGCGCCGGCGCGAGCTTTCAGGGTCATCCTCCACCGTGATGTAGCCCTTGGCCTCCAGCTTGCGCATCTCGCGGCTGACAGCCCCCTTGTCCAGCCCGATGAACTGGCACACGCGCACGGGCGAGATGCCCGGTTCGAGCGCCAGCATCGCCATCATGCGCCACTCGATGATGCCGATGTCGTGGTGCTCCAGGTACAGCCGCGAAGCCCCGCTGGACAGCTTGTTGGCCAGGATCGTCAGATAGTAGGAGACGTAGCCGGAGAGGTTGAGCACCTTGCGTCCATGCCGCGTTGCCGTGTTGCTTGGCCGAGTCGCCATCGTGAATCCACTTCCCGGTGATTGAACCTGGGCTGTAATGTAGCGGGGATGGCGCCCCCCGCCCGAATCGGGTCAGCCCCGGCCGGCGCGGCGCTGCTCGCGCAGCATGAACAGGTACAGCCCTTCCACCTTCTCGCGCGCCCAGGGCGTCTTGCGCAGGAAACGCAGGCTGGACGGGATGCTCGGGTCGATGTTGAAGCAGCGCACCGGGATGCGCTCGCCCAGACCGTCCCAGCCGTAGTGCGCCACCAACGCGGTGAGGATGGCCTCCAGCGTGAGGCCATGCAGCGGGTTGCGCGGCTGTTCCTTGGGCGTTGATTCGCTCATGCGAGCGCCGCCTCCAGCGCGTCGACGAACATGGCCGGCACATCGAAACCGGTCTGCTGCTGGATCTCCTGGAAGCAGGTCGGGCTGGTGACGTTGATCTCGGTCACCTTGTCGCCGATCATGTCCAGCCCCACCAGCAGCAGGCCGCGCGCGGCCAGCGTGGGGGCGATGGCTTCGGCCACGGCCCGGTCCACATCGCTCAGCGGCTGGGCCACGCCCTTGCCGCCGGCCGCCAGGTTGCCCCGCACCTCGCTGCCCTGCGGGATGCGCGCGAGCACGAAGGGCGCGACCTTGCCACCGATCAGCAGCAGGCGCTTGTCGCCCAGCACGATCTCCGGCAGGTAGCGCTGCACCATCACGCTGGTGGCGCCGCCCTGGTTGAGCGTCTCGATGATGGAGCCCAGGTTCATGCCGTCGGGCCCGACGCGAAAGATGCCCATGCCGCCCATGCCGTCGAGCGGCTTGAGGATGATGTCCTTGTGCTCGGCGTGAAAGGCACGGATCGCCTCGGGCCGGCGCGTCACCAGCGTGGCCGGGGCGAAGCGCGCGAACTCCATCAGCGCGAGCTTCTCGGGGTGGTCGCGCAGCGCGCGCGGGCTGTTGAACACGCGCGCGCCTTCGCGCTCGGCCTGCTCCAGCAGGTGCGTGGCGTAGAAGAACTCGCTGTCGAAGGGCGGGTCCTTGCGCATCAGCACGGCGTCGAAACTGTGCAGCGGCTCGCGGCCTTCGCCCGTGGTGGTGAACCAGGCGTCGGCGTCGCCCGTGAGCGTGACGTGGCGCACCTGCGCCGTCACGGGCTGGCCGCTCTGCCACTGCAGGTGCTCGGGCTCGCAGGCCGCCAGCGTGTGGCCGCGCCGCTGCAGCTCGCGCATCATGGCGAAGGTGGTGTCCTTGTGGATCTTGAAGGCTTCGAGCGGATCGGCGACGACGAGGATTTTTTTCATGGCGTTCGTTCAGGGCTTTTTCGAGTGGATTCCGTACTGTTGCACAAGCAGCGCGATCGCGCCGGCGACCACGCCCCAGAAGGCCGAGCCGATGCCGCCGATGACCACGCCGCTGAGCGTGACGAGAAAGGTGATGAGCGCGGCCTCGCGGTGCGCATCGTCCTTGAGCGCGGCGTGCAGGCCCCCGCCGATGCTGCCCAGCAGCGCGATGCCGGCGATGGCCATGACCAGCTCGCGCGGAAAGGCGATGAGCAGGCCGGTGATGGCCGCACCGAAGAGGCCGATCAGCACATAGATGCCGCCGCACACCACCGCGGCGGTGTAGCGCTTCTTCGGGTCGGCATGCGCTTCGGGCCCCATGCAGATGGCGGCGGTGATGGCGCTGAGGTTGAGCGCAAAGGCGCCGAACGGCGCGAGCACCAGCGTGACCACGCCGGTGAGCGTGATGATGCGGGAGATCGGCATGTCGTAACCCGCCGCGCGGATCGCCGCCACGCCAGGCAGGTTCTGCGAGGCCATGGTAACGACGAACAGCGGCAGCGCCAGGCTGGTGAATGCGGCCAGGCTGAAGGTGGGCAGGGTGAACACCGGCATGGCCAGCTCGAAGCTGACCGCGCCGCCGTTGAACTGGCCCCGCGCCACCACATAGGCGATGGCCACGGCCAGCGTGAGCGGCACCGCATAGCGCGGCAGCAGCCGCCGGCCCAGCAGGTAGGCCAGCAGCATCAGCACCACCAGCGGCAGCGCCGTCTGTGCGGCGGCGAAGGCCTGCAGGCCGAAGCGCGCCAGCACGCCGGCCAGCAGGGCCGAGGCGATCGCCATGGGAATTCTGTTCATCACCCGCTCGAACCAGCCGGTGGCCCCCACCAGCACGATGAGCGCGGCGCTGATCAGGAAAGCACCCACGGCATCGGCCATGGTGAAACCACCGGCCAGGCCGGCCGTGGCCAGCACCGCCGCGCCCGGTGTGCTCCAGGCCACCATGACGGGCTGGCGCAGCACCAGCGAGGGAATGGCCGAACACAGGCCCATGCCCAGGCCGAGCGCCCACATCCAGGAGGTGATCTGGGCCGGCGTGGCGCCGAAGGCCTGTGCGGCCTGGAAGACGATGGCCACCGAACTGGTGAAGCCCACCAGCACGGCCACGAAGCCGGCCGTGGCGGCCGAAAGGTTCACGTCGCGAAAAAAGGACATCGGGCGATTGTGCCGGGGCGCAACAACCCGCGCTGCGTCGGGGCAAGCCGACCCGGCAATGTGCTTAGGCGCGCTGCCGGCCTTCCCGGAAGGCCCTTCGATAAGACGACGGCGAGGTGCGCATCTGGCCGGCGAAGTGCTGCCGCAACGACAGCGCGCTGCCGAAGCCCACTTCGGTCGCCAGCCGCTCGATGGGCATGTCGGTCGTCTCCAGCAACTGCTGCGCCCTCGCCACCCGCTCGGCCACCAGCCACTTGACCACCGTCGTGCCGGTGGCCTCGCGAAAGCGCCGGGTGAAGGTGCGCCGGCTCATGCGGGCCACCTCGGCCAGCACATCGAGCGACAACGGCTGCGACAAATGCTCGCGCGCCCACTCCATGACACCCGGCAGGCGGTGCTCGCTGGGCAGTGAGGGCACCGGCTGTTCGATGTACTGCGCCTGGCCGCCCTGGCGGTGCGGCGGCGTCACCAGCAGGCGCGCCACGCGGTTGGCCGCGTCGGCGCCGTGGCGCTGGCGCACGAGGTGCAGGCAGCAGTCGATGGCGGCCACCGTCCCGGCCGAGGTGATCACGTGGCCGTCGTCCACGTACAGCACGTCCGGGTGAAAGTCGGCCTCGGGGAAGCGCCGCGCGAACAGCCCCCGGCAAGCCCAGTGGGTCGTCGCGCGCCGCCCGTCGAGCAGCCCCGCATCGCCCAGCACAAACGCCCCCAGGCACAGGCCGACCACCTGGGCGCCCCGGGCATGGGCCTGCCGCAGCGCATCGGTCAATGCCACCGGCGCCACCTGCTCCGGGTGGTTCCACGCCGGCACCAAGACGATGTCCGCGGCGGTCATCGCCTCCAGCCCGGCGGGCACCTCGATCTCCATGCCCTGGTCGGTGCGCACGCGCCCGGGTTCCGGCGCGCAGTAAAGCACCTCGTACGGGGGCGGGCCGTCCGGCACCCGATCGGCACCGAACACAATGCTCGGCACAGAGAGGTGGAACAGGCTCACCCCCTCGAAGGCCAGCACGGCGACGCGGACAGGGGGCACGGGATCTCCAGGGTGGGCAACAGGTGGTTTGGCCCGATTCTATTGAAGCGTGTCATCCAGGCCAATGGCGCCCGGCGCAAGCCGTCTCGACAATCCGGCCCACCCTCCTTGAAAGAAAGAGCCCACCATGAGCAAGCGCGCCACCCTCATCGTCGACCTTCAGAACGAATACCTGCCCACCGGCCAGCTGCCGCTGACCGGCATCGACGCCGCCCTGGGCAACGCCGCCCGCATCCTGGCCGCCGCGCGCGCGCAAGGCCAACGGGTCATCCATATTCGCCACGAATCCGCCAAGCCGGGCGCGCCCATCTTCGCGCCCGGGACCAGCGCGGTGCAGATCGTGCCGCAGGTGGCGCCCACCGAGGGCGAGCCGGTGGTCGTGAAGAACCACCCCAACTCGTTCCGCGACACGGCACTGAAGCAGATGCTGGACGCCGAAGGCATCGAACAGCTGGTGGTGATCGGCGCCATGAGCCACATGTGCATCGAGGCGACCACCCGCGCCGCGGCCGACCTCGGCTATCCCGTCACGGTCGTGCACGACGCCTGTGCCACGCTGCCGCTGGAGTTCGGTTCAACCCAGGTGCCGGCGGCCCAGGTGCATGCCACGGCCATGGCAGCGCTGGCCTTCGGGTACGCCACCGTCACCACCACGGACGCGCACCTGGCCTAGATCTCCACCTTCGAGCCCAGCTCGATCACCGCGTTGCTCGGCAGGTTGAGGAACTCCGCCGCCGCGCTCGCGTTGTGGTGCATCTGGGCGAACAGTTTCTCTCGCCAGGGCGCCATGCCGCTGCCGATGGTGGGTACCACCACGTCGCGCGAGAGGAAGTAGCTGGTGGTCATGGGGCCCATGTCGCAACCGCGCCCGCGCATGGTCGACAGGGCTTCCGGCAGATCCTGGTCGTTCTTGAAGCCGTAGTTCACCACCACCTGCCAGCAATCGTGCCCCAGCGGCTCGATCTGCAGGCGCTTGTCCAGGCCGATCCAGGGCACCTCGTGGCTGCGCACGGTGACGAACAGGTTCTGCTCGTGCAGCACCTTGTTGTGCTTGAGGTTGTGCAGCATGGCGTTGGGCACGGTGCCGATGTCGGCCGTGAGGAACACCGCCGTGCCCTCCACGCGCGCCGGCGGCGCGATGAACAGGGCGTCGAGGAAGCTGCCCAGCTCGATCGATTCGGCGTGCTGCTTCTCGGCCATGAGCGAACGGCCGCGCTTCCAGGTCATCATCAGCGTGAACACCGCGCCGCCGATGAGCAGCGGGAACCAGCCGCCCGCGAAGAGCTTGAGCAGGTTGGAACTGAAGAAGGCCAGGTCGACCAGGAAGAAGAAGCCGGTGGCCAGCGCGCACAGCCACAGCGGGTACTTCCAGCTGTAGCGGACCACGTAGAAGGTGAGCACCGTGGTGATGAGCATGTCCAGCGTGACCGCGATGCCGTAGGCCGCCGCGAGGTTGGACGAGGACTTGAACATCACCACCGCCAGCACGATCGCCGTGAACAGGCTCCAGTTCACGAACGGCATGTAGATCTGGCCGGTGTGCTTCACGCTGGTGTGCTGGACCTTCAGGCGCGGCAGATAGCCGAGCTGGATGGCCTGCTTGGTCACGCTGAAGGCGCCGGTGATCAGGGCCTGCGAAGCGATCACCGTGGCCATGGTGGCCATGATCACCAGCGGCAGCAGCAGCCACTCGGGCGCCATGTTGAAGAACGGGTTCTTCACCGCGGCCGGGTCTTCCAGCAGCAGCGCGCCCTGGCCGAAGTAGTTCAGCGTGAGGCAGGGCATGACGACCGAGAACCAGGCCAGGCGGATCGGGCGCTTGCCGAAGTGACCGAGGTCGGCGTACAGCGCCTCAGCCCCGGTGACACACAGCACCACCGCGCCCAGGATGATGAAGGCGGTGCCCGGCTGCGCCCACATGAAGCGCAGCGCGTGCAGCGGGTTGAGCGCCCCCAGGATCTCGGGGTGGCCCACGATCTTCGACACACCGAGCGCAGCGATGGTGAGGAACCAGGCCAGCGTGATCGGGCCAAAGAAGCGGCCGATGCCGCTGGTGCCGCGCTTCTGCACCGCGAACAGCACGAACAGCACCAGCAGGGTGATGGGCACCACGTAGTGCTTGAAGTGCGGCGAGATCACCTCCAGGCCCTCGACGGCCGAGAGCACCGAGATCGCCGGGGTGATGACACCGTCGCCGTAGAACAGCGCCGTGCCGAAGATGCCGATGGCCAGCAGCGTCTGGCGCAGCGCCGGCCGCTCCTTCACCGCCGTGGAGGCCAGCGCCAGCATGGCGATCAGGCCGCCCTCGCCGTTGTTGTCGGCGCGCAGCACCAGCACCACGTACTTGAGCGAAACGATGACGGTCAGCGTCCAGAACAGGATGGACAGGATGCCGTAGACGTTGGCATGGGTGAACGGCACGTGGCCGGAGCCGAAGACCTCTTTCACGGCGTACAGCACGCTGGTGCCGATGTCGCCGTACACCACGCCGATAGCGCCGAGGGTGAGCGCAGCCAGTGACGATTTGGAAGCGGACACAAAACAACCCCGGCCTGTCGGCACGGGGTTCGGTTGTCGAGGGAACGCGATTGTGCGCCCGCCGGCCAGACCTTGTCTGTCGGCTCAGCGCTCTAAACGGAGGGGTCTGCGGAAAATGTTGCGCCGCAGCAACTCACTCGTAGACCTCGGCGTCCGGGTCCGTCGCTTCCAGCTCGTAGCTGGCCGCCAGCATGGCCAGACGGCCGATCACGCCGTACATGTAGAAGCGGTTGGGCACGCTCGCGCCGGGCTTCTGGCCGGGCTGCGGCAGCTGCGCGCTCTGCTCGAACGCCAGCGGCACGTAGCTGGAGCCGGGCGCGTTGAGGTTCTCGTCCACGCCCCGGTCGGCGTGCACGCGGTAGAAACCGCCCACCACGTAGCGGTCCATCATGTAGACCACCGGCTCGGCCACCGCGCTGTTGATGCGCTCGTTGGTCAGCACGCCTTCCTGGATGATGACCTCGTGCACGGCCTGCCCGGCCTGCCCCACGGCCATGCGGGCCTTGGTCTTGGCGGAGAGGTTGTCGATCTCCTTGGCGTCGCGCACGGTCAGGATGCCCATGCCACCCGTGCCGTTGTCGGCCTTGACGACCACGAACGGCTTCTCGTTGATGCCGTATTCCTTGTACTTGCGGCGGATCTTGCCCAGCAGCGCGTCGGTGTTGCTGCGCAGGCATTCGAGCCCCGCGTCCTCGTTGAAGTCCACCTGCCCGCACTGGTTGAACATCGGGTTGATGAGCCAGGGGTCCATGCCCAGCAGCTTGCCGAAGCGCTTGGACACCTCTTCGTAGGCCTTGAAGTGGTGGCTCTTGCGCCGCGTGCCCCAGCCGCCGTGCAGCGGCGGCAGCAGGTACTGCTCGTGCAGGTCTTCCAGGATGCCGGGCACGCCCGCGCTCAGGTCGTTGTTGAGCAGGATGGTGCAGGGGTCGAAGTTCTTCAGCCCCAGGCGGCGCTTGCTGCGCAGCAGCGGCTCCAGCACCACCTTGTCGCCGCCCGGCAGCTCGATGGTGGTGGGGGCCTTGATGTCGTTGGAGAGCGAGCCCAGGCGCACATTGAGCCCGGCCATGTAGAAGATGCGCTGCAGCTGCGCCAGGTTGCTCAGGTAGAAGATGTCGGTGGTGCTCTCGGGCACCAGCAGCAGGTTCTTGGCCTCGGGGCAGATCTTCTCGATCGCCGCCATGGCGGCCTGCACCGCCAGCGGCAGCATCTCGGGCGTGAGGTGGTTCCAGCCGCCGGGATACAGGTTCGTGTCCACCGGCGCCAGTTTGAAGCCGGCGTTGCGCACGTCCACCGAGGTGTAGAACGGCGGCGTGTGCTCCATCCACTCCAGCCGGAACCAGCGCTCGATCACCGGGGTGGACTCGAGGATGCGCTGCTCAAGCTCGTTGATGGGGCCGGTCAGGGCGGTGACGAGGTGCGGGACCATAGGGGGGAGGGGTATTGGCGGCTGGGAAGGCAACCAGTGTAATGGGGGCGCATGACGCCGATTTCAAGCCGGTTTCGGCATTCGGCCACACCTGATTTTCTCGCCCCGGGAGGTGCTTCGATGAGTTTTTTCGCCCTGATGACCGCCCTGGCCGCCTGGCTCAGCGTGTGGCGGCCGCCCGAAAGCACCGGCCTGCGGGTGCTGCTGATGGTGGTGTTCCTGCTGCTGGGCGCCCTGTTCACCCTGGCCGGCGGTTTCGCCTACACCTGGGACAGCGGCATGCAGCCGGGCAAAGCCAGCCCCTGGCTGCTCATCTGGGGCCTGCTCACCCTGGCCTCCCAGGCCGGCAACCTGGCGCGGGCCGTGTTTGAAGGGGAAGGCGGGACCGACTGGCCGGGGCGGCGCTGAGGCTCAGGCGCTCACGGCTGAGCCACCATCGCTCGCAAGGTGCTCGTCCAGGCGGCCTTCGGCAGCTCCAGCAGCTCCAGCCGCAGGCGGTTCTCGATGTCCGGCGTCCACTCGGACATCGGCAGGCGCGAGACCTCGGTCGACAGGGGCGACGCCACCAGACGGTCCCGGTACTTGCCGTCCTGGCGCTTGTAGACCCACTGCGTCACCAGCACCTTGCCCGTCTTGCAGTCCAGCAAGGTCAGGCTCGACAGCAGGTGCAGCACGGAAGCCCCCATCCGGGCCGAATACACGCCGGCGCCCGAGACAGCCTGATTGGTGCCCGAGAACGGGTCCAGGTCCCGCTGCTGTGCCGCCACCAGCACCGCGTCCAGGCGGTTGGCCGCACACCAGTCCCGCAACGGCGCCTCGATCACATCCCAGTGCGGCCCCCAGTAAGCCGGCGCGTCCCATCCATTCTTGAACGCGTTGACCCGCGCGAACTCGGCCGCCGGGTAAGCCGCCTTGACCACCGTGGCCCCGAACACCTTTTCGGCGGCGGCGCCGATCTGATCCTCATAGGCCTTGTCGAGGTTCCAGGCGGCAATGGACTTCTTCTCGCGCTCGTTGCCGAACACAGTGACCCCCACGTACTGCCGCGTGAGCTCGTCGGCCGTCACGGAAGCCACCCCCAGGCGCTTGATGCCGGCGGCCACGTCGGGGGCGATGGTTCGCGGAGCGCTCGCGCAGCCTGTGAGAGCGAGTGCGATCAGGAAGGTACCGGCAACGGACAACAGTTTCATGGCAGTGAGCAGCGTGGTTGAGGTTGAAAGGCGGCACCATTGTGCCGGCTCCCCCACTCGCGCTCAGTCGCCCGTGCCGAAGCGTGCCGCAGAACGCGCCTTCGCCTTGGCCACCTCCACCTCGCGGTTGCGCGGCGCGGCGGTGGTGCGCAGCGAGGCCATGAGCTCGCGCGCCGTGGCCGCCACCTGCTCCACCGCGCGGTCGAACGCCGCCTCATTGGCCTGCGACGGCACGTTGAAACCGCTGAGCTTGCGCACGAACTGCAGCGAGGCGTCGCGGATCTCCAGCTCGGTGGCCGGCGGCTCGAAGTTGAACAGGGTCTTGATGTTGCGGCACATGCTCGCCTCCCTGCCCGGTGGTGTCAGCCGCGCACTTCGCCCTCGCCCAGCACCACGTACTTGAGCGAGGTCAGGCCTTCCACCCCCACCGGGCCGCGGGCGTGGAACTTGTCGGTGGAAATGCCGATTTCCGCCCCCAGGCCGAACTCGAAACCGTCTGCGAAGCGAGTGCTCGCATTCACCATGACGCTGGCCGAGTCGACTTCCCGCAGGAAGCGCTGGGCGTGCACGTGGTCGGTGGTGATGATCGCGTCCGTGTGGTGGCTGCTGTAGCGGTTGATGTGGGCGATGGCCTCGTCCACGCCGCCCACCAGCTTGACGCTGATGACGGGCGCGAGGTACTCCTCTGACCAGTCGGCCTCGGTCGCGTCCTTCAGGTTCGCGCCCGGCACCGCCGCCAGGATCGCCCGGCTCTCGGCGCAGGCGCGCATCTCCACGCCCTTGGCGGCAAAGATGGCGCCGATCTTCGGCAGAAAGTCGGCCGCCACGCTGCGCGCCACCAGCAGGCTCTCGGTGGCGTTGCAGGGGCTGTACTTCTGGGTCTTGGCGTTGTCCGTCACCTTCACCGCCAGCGCGATGTCGCACGGGTCGTCCACGTAGGTGTGGCAGTTGCCGTCCAGGTGCTTGATCACCGGCACCTTGGCCTCGGCGCTGATGCGCTCGATCAGCCCCTTGCCGCCGCGCGGGATGATCACATCCACGTACTGCGGCATGGTGATGAGCTGGCCCACGGCGGCGCGGTCCGTCGTCGGCACCAGTTGCACCGCATCGGCCGGCAGGCCGGCGTCGGTCAAGGCGCGCTGCACCAGCGCGGCCAGGGCGCGGTTGGAGTCGATGGCCTCGGAGCCGCCGCGCAGGATCGCCGCGTTGCCGCTCTTGATGGACAGCGACGCGGCCTCGATCGTCACGTTGGGCCGGCTCTCGTAGATCATGCCGAACACGCCGATCGGCACCCGCATCTGGCCCACGCGGATGCCGCTGGGCATCTGCTTCATGCCCGAGATGTCGCCGATGATGTCGGGCATGGCCGCGAGCTGCTCGCATCCCTGGGCGCAGGTCTCGAGCACCTTGGGTGTGAGCTTGAGCCGGTCCACCATCGGTTCGCTCAGGCCATTGGCGCGGGCGCGCTCCAGGTCTTTCGCGTTGTCCACCTGCAGCGCGTCCACGTTGGCGCGCAGCAGCGCGGCCAGGCCGCGCAAGGCCGCGATCTTGGTGGCCGCGCTGGCCTTGGCCATGAGCGCCGAGGCCGCCTTGGCCTGCAGCCCCAGGGTGTTCATGAGTTCGGTGGTGTTGGTCGCGTTCATCCCCGGGATTTTCGCAGAGGCGCGCGCCCCTGGGGAATGCGGGGTCAAGCCCCGCTGTCGGCCTGGTGCGCCGTCAGCACGTGGGTGGCCACCATGTCCAGGCTGGGGCGCACGATGCCCTGCTTGTCCGTCCAGACCTTGGGCGTGAGCCCGCCCGAGAGCGTGAGCGACTCGCCGTCGCGCAGCGCCACCAGCGCCTGGCCGGCCGCTTCGTCGAACGCGATCACGTTGACGATGAACTCCTCGTCCGCCCGGTTGCGGGCCAGCACCCGGGCCACGATGTAGCCGCGCCCCGCCTTGTCCACCCGCCGGGAGGCTTCGCCCATCAGGCGCCCGGCCACCAGACCGTCGATCATCGCGAAGGCTTCTCGAAACCCGCCGCGATCCAGGCCGACGCGCTGTCCACGTTGAGCTTGAAGGTGGGCGGCACCGGCACGCAGGCCAGTTCCTCGTCGAGCTCGTCCAGCGCACGCAGCGTGGCGGTGGCGCCCTCTTCGTCCGGCACGATGGCCAGGGCCACGCGGATGCGCTGCCCGTCCACCGTCACCGTCACGTTCTTGTTCAGCTGCGCGTGCAGTTGCTGCTCGGAACGGCGAATCACCTCCTTGGCGGTCTTCACCAGGGTGTTGAACGCGGCGGCGTCCAGCGGCTTGGGGTTCTTCTTGTCGCGCCCCATGGTCCAGGGGCCCACCAGGGCCGGCTCGGCCCCGTTGTCCAGATACATGGCGACGGCCCAGCCGTCGTCGTCTTCGTTCTTGACGACGCGGGCCGTCCAGTGTTCGTCGCTCCAGAGGCGGTCTTCGTGAATGGGGTCTTGGGTCTCAGCGGTCATGCGACCGAGGATAACCCCCTCTCCACCCATCTCCTCACTTCACCGGGATCGGTGTGGCGCGGTCCACCGCCACCACGGCCACCGAGTTCTGCGGCGAGCCCTCGATCACGCGGTCCGAGTACGTGAGGTAGACCAGCGAATTCCGCTTCGCGTCCACCATGCGCACGATGCGCAGTCGCTTGAAGATGAGGCTGGTGCGCTCGCTGAAGATTTCTTCCTGCGCCTTGATGGGCTTGGCGATGCCGATGGGGCCCACCTGCCGGCAGGCGATGGACGCCTCGGACTTGTCCTCGGCCAGACCGAAGGCGCCCTTGATGCCCCCCGTCTTGGCGCGCGACATGTAGCAGGTGACACCGCTTACCCCCGGGTCGTCGTAGGCCTCGACCACGATCTTGTGGTCAGGCCCGATGAACTTGAACACCGTGTCCACCGAGCCGATCTCTTCGGCGTGGGCGTTGGAGGCGGCAGCGACGAGCAAGAGGAGGCAGGGAGAGAGGAAGTGGCGCATGGTCGGCTTTCGGGGCATACGAATGCCGACACGGTAGCAGGTCGCAGCGGCGCGCCCGCCGCTGCCGTGGATGCTGTCAGAGGTTGCCCTTGGTCCACGGGCCCACGATGGCCACCGTGATGCCCGGCGTCTGGAGGTTGGCGAACAGGATGCGGCCGGTCGGGTCGAAGCAGGCGCCGCAGAACTCGTAGCCCCGGTAGTCCGCCGGGCCCACCGCCTTGCCGGCGGTGGCAATCTGGCCGGCGTCCAGACTGAGGTTGTTCTTGCACAGGATGTAGGCCTCGCCCGCCGCGTTCAATCCCAGCAGGCGCGAGCCGGTGCCGAAGGCATCGGTGGAACCGCCGCCGTCTTCGCACAGCACCACGCCACCGCGCGGGCTCACCGTGACGTTGTCCGGGTTGTTGCCGGCGGTCTGGTGGCCGCTGACGAAGACCGCGCGCAGGCGCATGGTCGAGAGCGTCAGCTCCCACACCGCGCCCTCGCCCTGCCCCACGCGGCCGTTGCCGTCCACACCGGCGGCGGTGTCCACGATGAACAGCTTGCCGCCCGAGTACCAGATGCCTTCGCCCCGGCTCATGCGCGCACAGCCCTGGCTCAAGGCCTGGTAGGTCGGGCCGGCCGCGAAGCCCATGCTCACGCCACCGGGCTGGCCGACCACGACCACCGGGTCGGCGTCCGGGTCGGCGATGTCGACCCACTCCAGCTCGTACTCGTCACCGATGTCGGGGTTCAGCAAACCCTGGTCGTTGGCCTGCGCCAGCGTCGAAGGCCGCGCCTGGCGCAGCAGCATCTTGATGCGCGCGGCCTGCAGGCGCCCACCGTGGTGCAGGCTGCCGAGCTGACCCGAGGTGTCGTCCGGCAGATAGCGGAAGAAGGCCGCCACGTTGCGGTTGTCTTCGGTCTCGTAGACGGTGCCGGTGGCCGGGTCCACCGCCACCGCCTCGTGGATGAAGCGACCCATGCCCACGATGGGCTGGGCGATCGACTCGGCCGCGTCGTCGGCCACCTCGAACACATAGCCGTGCTTCTTGCCGCCGATGCCCGAAAAGTCGTAAATGGTTTCTTCGCAGGTGAGCCAGGTGCCCCAGGGCGTGGGGCCGCCCGCGCAGTTGCCCAGCGTGCCGCTGATGGAGCCCACCGAGCCGGCCCACTGGCCGTCGCGGAACAGCAGGTTGCTGGTGCCGCCCGCGGGGTAGCCCACGAAAGGCGTGGGCGCGGGGGCGGCGGGGTTGGTCACGATGCCGCCCGCGCCGATGCGGATCGGCTGGCCGCCATAGAACACGGTGATGATGCCGTTGACCTCGGTCGTGGCGTAGGCATGGGGCGCCTGGATCGCCTCGCCCGGCGTGGCCACCAGGCCGCGCTCGTGGTTGCGCACCAGCACCAGCTCGCTGCTGCGGCCGACGCGGCGCGAAGCCACCACGGCCATGCCGTCGTGGCTGCCGGGGGTGGGAGCGCCGTCGCTCATGGCGTCACCCGTCCAGCCGTAGCTGCGGTAGCTGAAACCGGCTGGCAACTGCAGCAACGGCAGGCCGGTGGTCATGTCGTTCACCGGGGAGACCGGCCCATAGGGCGACACGGCGGAAACCGCCTGCTTGCCGGTGGCGGCGCGTGCGTTGCTCGCATAGAGCGCGCCCATCAGGCCCGTGAAGCGCGCGGCGGCCATGGCGCCGGAGCCTTGCAGCAGGCGGCGGCGAACGGGGGAGAACGGGACAGACGACATGGCATTTCCTCGTGGGTTGTGGGTTTGCCACCATCTTCTGTCGCGCTCATTGCCGTTGTGACACACAGCGGCCGTGGGGGAATGGGCCGTTTGGTGCAGAGCGCCCCCAAAGCATGCGCCGCCGGGTCAGCGCGTGCCCGCCCCCACCAGCATCTCGCACGGGCCCACAAAACCGCCCGCCTCGGTTTCAAAGCGGGCCAGGGCCTGCTCGATCTCCGCCCAAGCGTCGGCGCGTTCTTCGTCGCTCAGCGCCGCCAGCATCTGGTGCAGGGCACCGAAGGACTCGCGCTCGAAGCGCACGCACTCGGCGGCCGTGGGAAGGCGCACCGGGGAGTCGACCCGGCGCACCTCCACGTCCCGAAACCCCGCCTGCTCCAGCGTCTTCGCCAACACGCCCTCAGCGCCCAGGGAGAACGGCCCCGGCTGCCCTGGCAGGGGCGGCGGCAGCTGTGCGCGGCGCCGGATGATGCCGACCGGCACGGCGAAGAAGGGGTTGCGATCGGCGGTGGAATACACCACCGCGGCAAAGCGCCCGCCCGGCTTCAAGGCATGGCGAATGCCGGCGAGGGCGCGCTGCTGGTCGGGGAAGTAGATCAGGCCGACGCGCGACACCGCCGCGTCGAAGGAAGCGCCCGGCAAAAGGTCGTGGCGCTCGCCATCGAGCTCCAGGGTGTCCACGTTCGACAGGTCGGCCTGCTCGGCCGCCGATTTCGCGTGGCGCAGGATCGCCGGGGAAATGTCGGTGGCCAGCACGTGGCCGCGCGCACCCACGCGGCGCGCGGCGACCAGGGTTTGCTCGCCTGCGCCCGCCGCCACGTCGAGCACGCGCGCGCCGGGGCCGACGGCCGCCATGTCCAGCATGGCCTCGGTCGCCGGGCCCAGCCAGCGGGCGAGCAATGGGGCCCAGCGGTCCCAGGCTTCGGCGGCGTTCTCCCACTGCGCGCGCGTGGTCTGGCGGAACTTCTCGGCGTCGAAAACAGCCGGGGAGGCAATGAGGGTCTCGGTCATGGCAGTGCTCCTTGAAAAGACCGGTGCGAGGTGCACGGTCGATCTTCAAGTTAAGCCCGATGCCGAAGGCTCTCAAGTCCAGAATCTGGAGTAGGCAAGCCGGCGGCACGCCGATAGACTGGCCCGCATGATCGACTACATGCAGTTCTGTACCGTCGCCCGAGGCGCCGAGGTATTGGGCGAACTGTGGACACCCCTCGTGGTGCGCGAGCTGCTCTGCGGCAGCCACCGCTTCAACGACATTCACCGCGGCGTGCCGCGCATGTCGGCCACGCTGCTGACGCAGCGGCTGCGCAAGCTCGAAGAGATCGGTGTCGTCGAGCGGCGGCGCGTCGAGAAAAACTGGGAATACCACCTGACCCCCGCGGGCGAGGAGCTGCGGCCGATCGTCGTCGGCATCGGCCATTGGGGGGCGCGCTGGATCGGCAGCCGGCTGCGGCACGAGCAGCTCGACGCCGGCTTTCTGATGTGGGACATCCGCCGCTTCGCGCGCCTGGAGGCGTTCCCCGACGGAGAACGCACCGTCGTCCACTTCCGGTTCAGCGATGCGCCGGCGGCCGAGCGGCAATGGTGGCTCGTGGTGGAACACCACGAGGCCGACCTCTGCCGCGACGACCCCGGGCACGACATCAACGTGCTGGTCGACTCGACGGTGCGTGCGCTCACCGAAATCTGGACCGGCGACAGCGACCCGGAGCTGGCCATACAGACCGGGAGCCTCACGGTGCAGGGCGCGGGCCGCAACGGCCAGCGGCTCTGGCGCTGGTTGGGGCGCAGCATGTTCGCCCCGACGCGCATGGCGCAGCGCTGAGCGTTCGATCAGGCTGCCAGGCCCGTCACCTTGTCGGTGCAGTCGTACAGCGCTTCGACGGTGAGCGACAAGGCCTTGAGCTCACGCCGCATCTCGTCGGAGAGCGCCTGCTTGAGCACGGCCCGCTGCACCTCGGGTGAGGCGATCTCCAGAATGTCCTTGCCGGCCGGGGGCTCCAACCTGGGCTCCAGCGAAGAGCGGGTGTCCATGAGCAGCGAGAGGTGCGCCATCTGCTCGTTGGCCTGGACGGCGAGCGTGAGAAGGTACGTAAAAAGTGCGTCGGCTTGGGCGCGCGTGGACGCGCTGCGAGGCGTTTCGGGTTTGGCCATGTTTGGCTTCCTGCGATCGGTTGATGACAACCGCCCGCCCATCACCAGAGATGAAGGATGCAGGCAGCGGCTCGATGCAGCGGTTGATTTTTCTGGCTTCCCGGCCAAGTCACGTTTTTTGGTCGCGACGACGGAGTGTAGGCAGCCGGGCAACCCGAAAGAATTCAAGTTAACCCCTATGTAGAGCGACCTTTTGCGTGAGCAGCAAATGAGATTTCTGTCTGCTTCGGCCTCCGTTCTCGGGTATCAGTCGGAGACTGCAATGCAGCGGGAGCCGACGTTCACGAGCGTCGTGCGTACTCGCGATGACAGACTGTAAGCCGTCGTTCGCGTAACGGATCAGCAACAAGGTGGGTCAAATTTTCCCACCGACACCCTTGAACTTCTCAACAAAGGCAGCGATCTTCTGAAAGACGGTCTGCTTCATGGTTTTGAACTGAGGGTTCAAAGGGCTCATCTTGGGCAGTACCGCGTTGAGTTCGGTGCCGTTCTCGCTAGCGAACTCGCGCTTGAGTGAAGCGGTGATGTAGCGCTTTGCAGCTTCTGCGTTGAGGCCTTCAGTCGTGATCAACTCTTGTGCTTCAAGCTGCTGCTCGGCCTGGGCGAACTTGAAGAACGCATCGATCACGCTGGCCTTGTCGCCGAGCTGGTCTAGGTCGGTCTGGTTGATGAAATCTACCAGCAAGCTTTCCTTGGCGCGGTTGCCAAGGCTTGCACGAATCACGCGCCGCACCTCGTTCACCAGCTCAGTCTTACTCTTGATCTTCTTGTTGTGCTCGAAGATCAGTTCCAGGATGTAGTCCAGGTTGATTTCCTGCGACTTCAGCAGGTCCACCTCAAAGACCACGTCGTCCCAGTCGATGGTTGACTTCTCCTTCTCGGCGCCGGCCTTCTCGCGGCGCAGCCAGTCGCGTACGTCGTTATAAGTGGAGCGGTAGTCCTGGATCTTTCGCTCGGCAGGAAGCGTGATGGCTTGCAGCGCCGTCAGATCTTCATCGCTCAGATAGTGCTTGGCCTTGAACGCCTCCACCGCCGCAGCATCCGTCAGGTTGACGGTTTGAAGCTCCTTCAAGCTGGCGAACTCGTCGTAGTTCTGCAGGATGTTCTCGACGCGCAGGTACTCCCCGAACAGCTTGGCAAAGGCCTTCTTGTCGGACTCCTTCTCAATGGCTGCCGGGTCAGGGAAGCGAGCCTCCAGTTCCTGCACCACATCCTTGAAGCCGCGCCGCGCCTCACCGGTGGCCGCATCGGTGAAGCCCTCCATGTACTCCCTGTAGCTCTTCTCCAGCACCACGTTCTTGGTGTTCTTGTCACCGAACAGGGTGATGGCTTCGATCGTCGCTTGCTCCAAGTCGCGGAAGGTGACGATGTTGCCGAAGGTCTTGGTGGCGTCAAAGATGCGGTTGGTGCGCGAGTAGGCCTGCATCAGCCCGTGGAAGCGCAGGTTCTTGTCGACAAACAGCGTGTTGAGCGTGGGCGCATCAAAGCCGGTCAGGAACATGCCGACCACGATGAGCAGGTCGATCTCCTTGGCCTTGACCTGCTTGGCCAGGTCTCGGTAGTAGTTCTGGAAGCCGTTGCTGTCAACACTGAAGTTGGTCTTGAACAGCGTGTTGTAGTCGGCGATGGCCGCGCTCAAGAATTCCTTGGCGCTGCTGTTCATGGCCGACACATCAAAGCTCTCGTCCTGGATGTCGCCGATCGCGTCCTGCTCCTCGTTGGCGGCGAACGAGAAGATGGTCGCGACCTTGAGCGGCTTGTCGCTGGTCTTCTGCAACTCCCTGAAGCACTCGTAGTAGAGCTTGGCGGCATCCACGCTGCTGACGGCAAACATGGCGTTGAAGCCCTTGTTGCCTGCATGCAGCCGGTGGGTCTTCTGTCGGAAGTTGTTCAGGATGTACTGGCTGACCTCTCGGATGCGGTCCGAGTGCAGAAGGGCTTGCCTGTTCTCGGCCGCACTCAGCTTCTTCTCGTCCTTCTCGGTCTCGATGGCCTTGAACTGCGGGCGTACGTCGTTGTAGTCCACCTTGAACTTCAAGACCTTCTCGTCCCGGATGGCATCGGTGATCACGTACGAGTGCAGCTCGCGGCCAAACACGCTGGCCGTGGTCTCGGCACCCAAAGCGTTCTCCGGGAAGATGGGCGTGCCGGTGAAGCCGAACTGGCTGAACTTCTTGAACTTCTTCTTCAAGTTCTTCTGGGCTTCACCGAACTGGCTGCGGTGGCACTCGTCGAAGATGAACACCACCTTCTTGCCGTAGACGGGCAAGTCCGCCTCGCTCTTCATCAGGTTGTTGAGCTTCTGGATGGTGGTCACGACGATCTTGTTGTCGTCCTTTTCCAGATTGCGTTTCAGGCCTGCCGTGCTGTCAGAGCCGTTGACGCTGTCCGGCGAGAAGCGCTGGTACTCCTTCATGGTCTGGTAGTCCAGATCTTTGCGGTCTACCACGAAGAACACCTTGTCGATGAAGTCCAGCTCGGTAGCCAAGCGTGCAGCCTTGAAGCTGGTCAGCGTCTTGCCTGAACCCGTGGTGTGCCAGATGAAGCCACCACTCTCCGCGTTGCTCCACTTTTTGGCGTGATGGCTGCTGTTGATCTTCCACAAGATGCGCTCCGTCGCGGCGATCTGGTAGGGACGCATCACCAACAGCGTGTTGCTGACGTCGAACACCGAGTAGTGCAGCAGCACGTTGAGCAGCGTGTGCTTCTGGAAGAAGGTGGCCGTGAAGTCCTTTAGATCCTTGATCAGCGTGTTGTCCGCCTTCGCCCAGTTCATGGTGAAGTCGAAGCTGTTCTTGTTGCGCTGCGTGGTGTTGGCGAAGTAGCGGGTGTCGGTGCCGTTCGAGATCACGAACAGCTGCAAGAATTTGAACAGAGACTGATCGCTGTTGAAACTCTCCTTGCTGTAGCGGTGCACTTGGTTGAAGGCTTCGCGGATGGCTACACCACGCTTCTTCAGTTCCACCTGCACGAGTGGCAAGCCATTGACCAGAATGGTCACGTCGTACCGGTTGGCGTGCTTGCCCGTCTGCTCGAATTGCTTAATCACCTGCACCTTGTTGCGGGCGACGTTCTTCTTGTCCAGCAGATAGATGTTCTGGATGCGCCCGTCGTCAAAGACGAAGTCGTGGATGTAGTTGTCGTGGATCTTGCGGGTCTTCTCGACGATGCCATCGCTGGGCTTGTCCAGCCATGACTCGACGAATCGCAGCCACTCGCCTTCGGTGAACTGAACGGCGTTGAGCGCTTGCAGTTGCACGCGCACGTTGGCCAGCAGGTCGACTAGGGACTTGATGGACGCGGCGAACTCGTAGCCCTGATTGAGCAGATCCTGGATCAACTCGCGCTCCAGATCACTTTCGCTCTGGTAGCTCTCGGCGACCTTCCACTCCCGGTTGTACTGGTCCAGAACGATGAAGTTCTTGGACTCGGCGATGGCCTTGTAGTCGTTCATTGGTCAGGCAACCTGCGGCTGCCAGAAGGCATGGTTGTTCTTCAGATGGTCCAGCAGCAGCTTGACCGTCGCGCTCTCGGCCGCCGTTGGCTGAGCAATGGTTTCATTGGACAGCGTACTGTGGCTGGTGAACTGGATGACTCGGCTCAGGTAGAGCTGCCTGTCCTCGGGCAACAACTCTGACCACCTTGGGTAGCCCAAAAAGCTGGCGGTCTTCTCGTAGAGATTGCGCAGCAGGGTGAAGTGATATCGCTCGACCCTGCTGTCAGCTATGGCCTGCTCGATGGTCTTCAGCAAGTGCAGGTGGTACGAAAAGCACTTGTTGGAATCACCCTGCTTTTCGATGAGCTCGAAACTACCATCTTCGTAGCGCTCGAGCATGAAGCTGCCCTTGCCATTCAGCTCATTGAATAGCACGTTGTAGAACAACGGGCTGTGCGTGGTGATGATGAACTTCAGGTCCGATTGACTGGATTTGATCAACGAGGCCAGGTTAACCGCCAGCTCGATCAGGTGGTTTTCATCCAGTGAGCTCACCGGGTCATCCACAAAAACGTGGGTCAGGTTGTTGAAGGCATCGGTGGACCGGTCGACAAATTCCGGGATGTTCAACTCGGCAATCACCTGCTCCAGCAGGGCATTGAACACACTCCAGATGAAGTTGCTTTCTTCGCCTTTAGAGATCTTGATGTGGGGCTCTGGTTGCTGGTTACCGCGCTCAAACGAAAAGCTGACAGAGGAGAAGTCCGCGCTGAAGTGTGGCGTCAGCTTGTCGCTGGTGTAGCGCTGAAAGGTGGTGGTGATGCTTTGGTCCTGGCCTTGTTCTTCCAGTACCCATTTCGTGAAGGCATTGGGCTGGATCTTCAGCTTGGGCTCGGCATCCCGCCCTAAATCGTTGTCCCAATAGAACAGGTCTTCGGTGAAGGCGTTGTAATACAGCAGCTTCTTGTCGGCCAACGCCGCCGACGATGCGTCGTCGACGTCCCCTTTGGGTGCAATCAGCTGCTTGAATGCCCGCGACAGGCGCGTCTTGCCCGTGCCATTGAAGGCGTAGATCAGCTGCACCTTCTTGTTGGCCTCTTGCAGTTGTCGGGCGACCTCCGTAAGCGTCCTGCCCATCTTATCCCTCGACTTCTTCCGGCTCGGGGAAGCCCAACAGCAAGTCGCGGTAGTACTCGTATTGCTGCTGACGCAATTCGATTTCGCGGGGCAAGCCCTCGATGAGGGAACTGGTCAGGGCGTCGAACTTGTCGAGAATGGCGACGATTCGAGTTTGTTCGGCCAACGACTTGTCGGGATCGTCGGGAAATGGAACGGGAATCTCAACCTTGGCAATGCCATCCACCAACAGCCTATTCACCTTGCCGCGCGAAACATGCTTTGCCTTCTCGTCGATGTACGCATTGGTCTGCATGGCATAGGCAATGAACTTGGGATTCATGGAGTGACGAAAGGCGTAGCTGTCATCGTGAATTGCGACGGCCCCCATGCCAAGCCAGGCGACGGCCTTGCCAACGTCATCAACAGTTTCACCCACGCCCGTCATGATGACGTCGCCGGGCAACGCATATCGCAGAGACTTATTCATATCACGACGCACCTTGGAAAAGGCGCGATCCGTCCACGCACCGTACTGGGTGTAGATCTCGCCGTAGTGGATCGCGTCGATGCCGTCGTCGACGAAATCGGCTTTGGTAAAGCGCTTGCCACGAATGAATTGACCAATTTCGCCGAGCGGCTTCCATTCGGCCTCGCCACGCGGAAAGCTCAATAACTGATCGCGATAGTACCTGTATTGCAGCTTACGCGCTGCGTGCTCGGCGGTAAGCTCGGCCGTAAGCTCGGCCGTAAGCTCGGTGAAGGCGTCCAGGATGCGGGCTATTTCGGCTTGGATTTCAAGCGATTTTTGGGGATTGTCGGGGATGGGGATTGGGATTGGGTAATCGGAAATCACTTCCGTTGGCAGGTGTGCGGGTATGGCATCTGTTGCCAGCGATTGGATTTCTCTTTGCCGACTCTTGAGATAATGGAAAAGATACTTGTTATTAAGCCTCTTGCTCGGTTTTATGCAATAGCAAACATCATTGGCCCAAAAAACTTCCTCAATGAAGTTAACAAAACCAGCGGTCCCATACTTGACGATAGTGATCGTATCCTTCTTCTGATTAAATCTATCGAAAAATCCCATAGGGGTAACTCCCCCGCTGTATACGGGGTAATCCTTTTCAGGCCCCAACTCACTTTTTGTTACGCGACGTCCTCGATCGATAGTTGCGCATGACTCCAATGGTGTCCAACGCACCCCAGCGCCATCCAACAGCTTTCTCATGAAGTGGGCGCCGCTCATGCCCCCTGCTCCTCGCCCTCGATATCCGCCACGATGGCATCAATGTCCCTCCGCAGCAGGTCGATCTTGGACACAGTGGTTTTCAGCTCGGCATTGAGCTTGGCAATGTCCACCACCTCGCGGCTGTCCTTGGCGTCCACATAGCTGCTGACCGACAGGTTGTAATCGTTGGCAGCCACCTGCTCCAACGGCACGGACTTGGCGAAATGCTCGACGTTGGCCTTGCGGTCGAACACGGCCATGATGTCGTCGATGTGCTTGTCCAGCAGCGCGTTGTTGTTGGTCTCCTTCTTGAACAACCCACTGGCGTCTATGAACTGTGTGACGGTGTCCTTCTTGTGCTTGGACAGCACCAGAATGTTCACGGCGATGGTGGTGCCGAAAAACAGATTGGACGCGAGCGAGATCACACTCTCCACGTAGTTGTTATCCACCAGGTATTTGCGAATCTTCTGCTCAGCCCCGCCCCTGTAGAAGATTCCCGGGAAGCACACGATGGCCGCACGTCCCTTGGCCGACAAGTAGTTCAGCGCGTGCAGCACGAAGGCGAAGTCGGCTTTTGACTTAGGGGCCAGCACGCCTGCCGGGGCGAAGCGCTCGTCGTTGATCAGCGTGGGGTCATCGCTGCCGATCCACTTCACAGAATACGGTGGGTTGGAGACGATGGCGTCAAAGGGCCGGCCGTCGGCAAAGTGCGGCTCTTCCAGGGTGTTGCCCAGCTGGATGCTGAACTTGTCGTAGTTGACGTTGTGCAAGAACATATTCATCCGCGCAAGGTTGTACGTGGTGTGGTTGATTTCTTGCCCAAAGAAGCCGTCTTCGATCAGGTGGTCATCGAACTGCTTCTTGGCTTGCAGTAGCAAAGAGCCTGAGCCACAGGCCGGGTCGTAGATCTTGTTGATGCTGGTCTGGCCGTACATTGCCAGCTTCGCAATCAGCTTGGAGACTTGCTGCGGCGTGAAGAACTCGCCGCCCGACTTGCCGGCGTTGGCGGCGTAGTTGGAGATGAGGAACTCATAGGCGTCGCCGAACAGGTCGATGTGGTTGGCATCGAAGCCACCAAAGTCCAGTTCCGCAACGCCCTTGAGCACGGCGGCCAGTCGCGAATTCTTGTCCTTGACCGTGTTGCCCAGGCGGTTGCTGGTGGTGTCGAAGTCGGCAAACAGGCCTTTGATGTCTTGCTCGGAGGGATAGCCACTTGCAGATGCTTCGATTGCCTTGAAGATGTTTGCCAGATCGGTGTTCAGGCTCTCGTTGGTGTTGGCATTAGCCACAACATTTACGAATAGCTGGCTGGGGTAGATGAAGTAGCCCTTGGTCTTGATAACGTCGTCTTTGGCCGCCTCGATGTTCTCGTCATCGTCCGCCATGGCGGCGTAGTTCACGCTGGTGTCGCTCCCAGTGATGTAGTCGATGAAGTTCTCGCTGATGAAGCGATAGAACAGGGTGCCCAGCACGTATTGCTTGAAGTCCCAGCCATCGACGGCGCCGCGAACTTTGTTCGCGATGTCCCAGATCTTGCGTTGCAGTGCGGCGCGTTGTTCGTTGCTTGTCATGTTGCTTTGGGGAAAGTGGCAGGTACGAAGCCTTCGTCCTACCCGTACTCCGGCGAAGACGCGTAGGTCAGCGGCATTCTTTTTGCGGCTAGTCTACCTACGTCCGGAAGGCACCCCTCTATCCGAGGCCATAAGCTGTGCAGCGTCTGGCGCAGTGGTGCCCCGAGGATCTAGTCAGACTGTCAGTGCCGCATCGCACCTAAAAGCCCAGCCAATCAAAGCGTCATAGCAGGCGCACGAGTCGAGCAGGCTAGCGGCTGCTCGACTAGCCATTTCGGCCAAGGGGTGTAACAGGAGAATGCTCTGCAGGTAGTCGCTAACGTGGACGACCGGATTTGAGGTCGGCAGTCGTTGGCAGAGCCAGTCCTGACCGGCTGCATTCAGTCTGAAGCGGTCACACAAGCCGCATTCGGTCTGCCGGGACCTGTCACAAAAACAAAAAGCCCCGACGCCTTCAGCTTCGGGGCTTTTCACATCGCCAAGCGAGGATCAGAACGGGTAGTGCCGCGGCGTCGTCTGCATCGTGATCCACCGCAGCTCGGTGAACTCATTGATGCCGGCCTTGCCGCCAAAGCGCCCGATGCCCGAGCCCTTCACGCCGCCGAAGGGCATCTGCGCCTCGTCGTGCACGGTGGGGCCGTTCACGTGGCAGATGCCGGAATCGATCTTGCGCGCCACGTTGAAGGCACGCGCGATGTCGCCGCCGAACACGGCGGATGACAGGCCGTACTCGTTGTCGTTGGCGCAGGCAATGGCCTCTTCCACGCCGTTCACGCGCACCACGCATTTCACGGGGCCAAACGTTTCCTCGTGGTAGATGCGCATGGCGGGCGTGACGTGGTCGAGCACGGTGGCGGGCATGAGGGTGCTGTCGGCCTTGCCGCCGCAGAGCAGCTTGGCGCCTTTGGCGATGGCGTCGTCGATGAGGGCGTTGCAGTGGTCGACCGTGCCCTGGCCGATGACGGAGCCGAGCACCACGGGCTCGGGCTTGCGCGGGTCGCCCAGCGGCAGGGCCTTGGCCTTGTCGCTGAATTTCTTCACGAATTCGTCGGCGATCTTCTGGTCGACGATGAGGCGCTCGGTGCTCATGCAGATCTGGCCGCTGTTGGCGAAGCAGCCGAAGGCGGCACCGTTGACGGCGTCTTCGATGTTGGCGTCGTCCAGGATGACCATGGGCGCCTTGCCGCCCAGCTCCAGCACCACGGGCTTCAAGTATTTCGCGCAGGTCATGGCGATGATCTTGCCGACCTTGGTGGAGCCGGTGAAGTTCACGCGGCGCACGGCCGGGTGGGCCACCATGGCTTCCACCACGGCACCGGCATCGGCCGGGGCGTTGGTGATGTAGTTCACCACGCCGGGCGGGAAGCCCGCGTCCTGGAAGGACTCGACGATGAGCTGGTGGGTGCGCGGGCAGTTTTCGCTGCCTTTGAAGATGACGGTGTTGCCGCAGGCCAGGGGCACGCAGATGGCGCGCACGCCGAGGATGATGGGGGCGTTCCACGGGGCGATGCCGAGCACCACACCGGCGGCCTGGCGCACGCCCATGGCGAGCGAGCCGGGCACGTCGGACGGGATCACTTCGCCCGCCACTTGCGTGGTGAGGGAGGCGGCCTCGCGGATCATGCTGGCGGCGAGCATGGTGTTGAAGCCGGCCCACATGCCGGTGGCGCCGGTTTCGGCGGCCACGGCTTCGATGAATTGGGGCAGCTTGGCTTCGAGCGCGTCGGCGGCTTTGAGCAGCAGGGCGCGGCGTTCGTTGGGGCCGGTTTCGCTCCAGGTCTTGAAGGCTTCGGCGGCGGCTTCCACGGCCATCACGGCATCGGCCGGGCTGGCGGCGGGGGCGCGGGTGGCCACGCTGCCGTCGAGCGGGTTGCGGCGCTCGAAGGTGGCGCCTTTTTCGGCCGTGACTTTGAGGCCGTTGATGAGCATGGACAGGTCGGACATCTGGGTTTCTCCTTGGTGTTGGTGTATTCAGGTAGTGGCAGCGACGGCCTTGCGGCGCTGCACGGCGTCGGCCGCGCTGGTGGTGCCGGTGGCGGGGTCTTTGTCGGCGCCGAGATAGGCTTCGCGGATGACGGTGGAGCGCGCGAGCAGCTTGGCCGGGCCGCTGGCCACAAGCGTGCCGCGTTCGAGCACGTAGCCCCGGTCGGCCACGGCGAGGGCTTTCTTCACGTTCTGCTCGACCATGAGCACGGTGGTGCCGGCGTCGGCGATGCGGCGCACGATGGCAAGCAGTTCATCGACCATGCGCGGCGCGAGGCCGAGCGAGGGTTCGTCGAGCATGAGCAGGCGCGGCGCGCACATCATGGCGCGGGCCACGGCCACCATCTGCTGTTCGCCGCCGCTCATGGTGCCCGCCAGCTGCGTAGCGCGTTCCTTGAGTTTGGGGAAGTCGGCAAAGGCCTGTTCGAGCCGCTGGGCGCGCGCGGCCTTGGGCACAAGCCAGCCGCCGAGTTCGAGGTTTTCCGTCACGGTCATCTGCGGGAACAGCTGCCGGCCCTCGGGCACCAGGGCCACGCCGGCCTGCACGATCTCGTGGGTTTTTTCGGCGAGCTCCTGGCCGTCGAGCAACACGGTGCCGCGGCGCGGGATGAGGCCGTTGAGGGCCTTGAGCAGCGTGGTCTTGCCCGCGCCGTTGGGGCCGAGCACGACGGTGAGGCCGGGCTGGATGTCGAGCTTCACATCGCGCAGCACGAGGAAAGCGCCGTAGCCGGCGGAGAGGCCGTCGATCTTGAGGCGCGCGCGGGCGCCGCCGCCGAGCTCGAAGGGGGTGGGTCGGTACCACATCATGCGGCGGCCTCTTCTTCGGTCATTTCATCGCCCAGGTAGGCTTCGATCACTTCGGCGTTGCGCACCACTTCGGCGGGCGTGCCGTCGGCGATCTTGCGGCCCTGGTGCAGCACGATCACGCGCTCCACGTGGCGCAGCAGGGTGGTGACGGCGTGTTCGATCCAGACCACGGTGAGGTCGAGCTCGTCGCGCAGGCGGCGGATGAGGCGCGCCATTTCTTCCACTTCGTTTTCGGTGAGGCCGGCGGCCACTTCGTCGAGCAGCAGCAGGCGCGGGCGCGTGGCCAGGGCCATGCCGATTTCGAGCAGGCGCTGCTGCGAGGGCGTGATGGCGGCGGCGGGCAGGTCGGCCTGGGCGCTCAGGCCGATGAGGCCGAGGATGCTTTCGGGGGTGCGCAGCACCCAGGGCACGGAGGCTTCTTCGCCCCACAGGATGTACTTGCGCGGGCGCCGGCCGGCGAACTTGAGGCCGAAGGCGATGTTGTCGCGCACGAGCATGTCGCCGAAGACGCGCGGGGTCTGGAAGGTGCGCGCCAGGCCGTTGGCGGCGAAGCGGTGCGGGCCCTTGCCGGCCAGTTCGCGGCCTTGCACCGAGAGCGCGCCGCTGGTGGGTTTGGTCACGCCGGAGATGGCGTTGAAGAAGGTGGTCTTGCCGGCGCCGTTGGGGCCGATGATGCCGACGAGTTCACCGGGCAGGAAGCGCGCGCTGACGGCGTCCACGGCGGTGAGGCCGCCGAAGCGCACGGTGACGTCGCGGGCGTCGAGCAGGGGGGCTTGCAGGTCAGAAGACATGGCTGCGCTCCCGCTGGTCTTTCTCGCGCTGCTTGCGGCGTTTGGTTTCGCCGCTCAGGTCGTCCTTGATGTCTTTCCACCAGGCCCTGGCGTCGTCGCGCCAGGCCCGGAAGGTGTCGGTGCGCACGGAGGCCAGGCCGCCGGGCAGGTAGAGCACCGAGAGGATGAGCAGCAGACCGAGCGACATCATGTAGACCTGCGGCACCTGCAGGCGCAGGGTTTCGGCGAGCACGCTGAAGACGATGGCCGCGATCAGCGGGCCCCAGAGCGTGGCCGCGCCACCGATGAGGGCGATGAGCACGGTCTGGAAGCCGATGAAGGGGTTGAACACGGTGTGCGGGTCGATGTAGGTCCAGCGCACGGACATGGCCGCGCCCACCGCGCCGGCCACCGCGGCCGTGATCGCGAAGCCGGCGATCTTGACGAGGCGGGTGTTCACGCCCAGGGTCTGCGCGCGCTGTTCGTCGGCACCGATGCCGAGCATGGCCAGGCCGAAGCGGGTGCGGCGGATGGCGATGGAGAGCGCCACCGTGCCCACCGCGAGCAGCAGCACGGTGAAGTAGATGGTGTCGCGCTCGGGCACGACCATGAGCACGCGGCCGACGGTGCCGGTGACCGATTTCTCGAAGTAGCTGATGGCGTGGCGGATGAGCTCGGTCATGCCGAAGGTGAGCACGGCGAAGTAGGTGCCGCGCAGGTGCAGCACGGCCGCGCCCATGACGATGGCCACGCCGGCGGCGATGAGCGCGCCCAGGCCGATGGCCTGCGACCAGCTCACACTCTCCAGCAGGATGGCGCTGGCGTAGGCGCCGATGCCGAAGAAGGCCGAGGTGGCGAGCGAGAGATAACGCGTGGTGCCACAGAACAGCGCCCAGCTGGAAGACAGCGCGATGTACATGAGGCAGGTGAGCGCCATGGAGACGACGAAGTCGCTGCCGAAGCCGGGCAAGGCCACAGCCCAGCCGGTGAAGCCGAAGAGGACCAGCAGGTCGCGAATGAGGAATTGACGGGAATTCATGCTTTGCGACTCTTTCGAGCGAAGAGTCCTTCAGGGCGCAGCAGCAGCACGCCGATGAAGACGACGTAGCTCAGCAAGGCCTTGAGTGAGGGGTTGGTGAAGTGCATGCCCAGGGCTTCGATGACGCCGAGCAGCAGGCCGCCCGCGAGCGCGCCGCCCATGCTGCCGAAGCCGCCGAGGGTGATGACGATGAGGGCGGTGACGGTGTAGGGCTCGCCCATGGAGGGGCTGATGGTGTAGGCCATGGAGAGCAGGCAGCCCGCCACGCCCGAGAGGCCCAGGCCGATGCCGAACATCATGGGGTGCAGGCGCTTGGTGTTGATGCCCATGAGCTGCGCGCCGGTGGGCGACTGCATGAGCGCGCGCACGCCCTTGCCCAGCAGGGTGGTGCGCAGCAGCAGGATGAGCGCGCCCGAGAACAGCAGGGCCAGGGCGAACACGACCAGCTTGTTGACGGCGAACTGCGCGTTGCCGCCGGGCAGCGGGATGGACAGCGGCTGCGTGAGGTAGTCGTAGCCGCGCAGGTCGCCGCCCCACACGTAGGAGATGAAGTTCTGCACCAGGAACATGAGGCCGAAGGCGACCATGAGGCCGCGGGCCTCGAACACGTCGAGGTTGGGCGAGGTGGCGGTGAGGCGGCGGAAACACAGCCAGTGCACCGCCACACCGAGGGCGAACAGCAGGCCGAACGAGACCGGGATCATCCACAGCGGCGAGAGGCCGAAGGAGGTCTGCACCATCCAGGTGAGGAAGGCCCCCACCATGAGGAATTCCCCGTGCGCGATGTTGAGGATGCGCATCAGCCCGTACTGCAGGTTCAGCCCGAGCGCGACGAGCGCGTAGATGCCCCCGGTGATGAGACCGGAGGCGATGAGTTCTAACCAGGCGGAGAAAGACATACAGAGGAGAGAAGAAACGGGATCCAGAACGCCGCGGAACCGGCTTTGCCGGGCCGCAGGCGTTGCCCCTTGAGGGGTGACGCGCCGCAGGCGCGGCGCGGGGTGGTCCTTACTTCCAGGCCGGTTTGGCCGGGTTCAGTTTGGCGGTGGCGACCTTCTGCGGCCAGACCACTTCGAACTCACCGTTCTGCCACTGGCCCACGGTGCCGGGCGTGCCCACGTTCTCGCTGCCGCTGAACTTGATGTCGCCGATGATGGTCTTGTGGGTGGTGTTGGCCACGTAGTCGCGGATGGCCTTGCGGTCCAGGCCCTGGGCCTTGACGGCGTTGGTGAGGATTTCCAGGCCGGCCCAGCAGGCGCCGCTGGCCCAGCGATCGGGTTCCTTCTTCTGGCTGGCGACGTGGGCGTCGAAGTAGGCCTTGGCGCCCGGGCTGGTCTTGCCGTTCCACGAGCCCATGCCGAGCACGCCTTCGGCGCCGGCGGGGGTCATGACGTTTTTGTAGAGCGGGAAGGCGGTGCCGACCGAGGCGTAGAAGAACTTGGGGTTGAAGCCGATTTCCTTGGCCTGGCGGCTGGCGAGGATGGTGTCGGGCGGGTAGGTGAAGCCGACAAAGGCGTCGGGGTTCTTGTCCTTCATGGAGCGCAGCACGGGCGAGAGGTCTTTGACGCCGCCGGGGTAGCTCTTGTCTTCCACCATGGTGATGCCGCTGCCTTGCAGCGCGACCTTGAAGGCGGCGTAGTTTTCCAGGCCGAAGAGGTCGTCCACGTAGATGACGGCGACGGTCTTCACGCCGCTGGCCTTGAACATGTCCACCAGCGCGTCGCACATGGGCTTGGGCTGTTGCAGCAGGAGGAAGAAGTAGGGCAATTTCATCTCGGCCAGGCGGCGCGAGAGTGCGGTGGGCGCGAGGAAGGGGTAGCCCAGGCGGTTGGCCAGCGGAGCGACGGCGAAGTTGGCGTTGCTGCCCCAGGGCGGGAGGACGAGGTCGACCTTGTCGCTGCCCATGAGTTTTTCGTAGGTGCGCACGACGGTTTCCATGTCGCTGCGGTCGTCGCTGCTGATGAGCTCGATCTTGCGGCGCACGCCTTTCACATCGAGGCCGCCGGCGGCGTTCTGCTGCTCGGCCCACAGCAGGTAGTTGGGTTCCTGGCTGACCTGGGCGCCGCCCGTCCAGGGGCCGGTGCGCGACATGGAGTAGCCGATGCGCACGGGCGCGGGTTGCGCCAGCAGCTGGGGCGCGAAGGACATGGCGCCCACCGTGGCGGCGGCGCTTTGAATGACCAGACGGCGATTGGGATGGGCCATGGTGTGTCTCCTGGAGTTGTGGTGGACCAAGCCGCATCGTAGGCAGAAGCGGGGCGCGCCGCTATGCTGGCCGCGCACGTCGGCTTGTCGGAATGCGCACACCCATTCGGGTTAACCCTTGACCCCACGCGCTGCACGCGGCGGGACCGCGCCCGATAATTTGCCGTCATGAGCGCAGCCCCCTCCTCGTCCACCATGAGCACCGACGCCGTCGCCCCGGGCGAGCGGGCGGCGATCTGGCGCGACTGGGTGTGGACGCATTTCGGGGGGCTGGAGTCGGATCTGTACGGCGATGTGGGGTTCGACGGCCACATGCACGCGTCGCACGCGGGCGATGTGGTGTTGACCAAGCTGGAGGCGAACCGGCACCGCGTGTTGCGCAGCCCGCAGCTGGCGCGCGGCAGCGAGCGGGCGTACCTGAAGATCGTGGCGCCGTGGCAAGGCAGTGCGGGGGTGCAGCAGCACAACCGCGAGGCCTGGGTGCGGCCGGGGGGCTGGGCGATTTACGACACGACGGGCAGTTACGAGATTGCGAACCCGGAGCGGGTGGAGCACTTGATCGTGATGTTGCCGAAGGAGCAGCTGTCGGAGCGCGGTTTGCGGCTGGAGCCGTTGATGGCGCGGCACGTGGGCGGTGTGAGCGGGATCGCGCGGGTGGCGCTGGAGACGATGCGCACGACGTACCAGGAGTTGCCCGGGATGAGCGAGAACGCGGCGCGGGGTGCGGGCGAGCTGATCGTGGAGCTGGTGCGTTTGTCGTTGCAGGAGTTGTCGGGGCGCGAGAACGGCACGACGCAGCTGGAGGCGTTTCGCGACCGCATCCGTGAGCACATCGGGCAGCATTTGCGCGATCCGTCCTTGACGCTGGACCACATTGCGCAGGCGCTGAATTGCAGCAAGCGGCATCTGCACAAGGCGTTCAGCGCGGAGGACGATACGCTGGCGCATTACATCCAGCGTCAGCGCATTCAGGCCTGCATGCGGGAGCTGGCCCACCCTTCCCGGGCGCACCGCACGATCACGGAGATCGCGTTTTCCTGGGGCTTCAACAATGGGGCCCACTTCAGCCGCGTGTTTCGGGAGCACACGGGGCAGTCGCCCAGCGACTTCCGGGAGTCTGCTTTGCGGGCTGGGGCTTCGGCGGCCTGAGTTGCGTTTTCTGGCCGAGACCTCGCGTCAGGACAGTGGCGGCATCCGACTGCTCCGGCCCTGCTCGCGGACGACTGCCCTGGTCCGCTCATACCCCTTCGTCAACACCTCTGTGGGCGCTCAGGCTCTGTGGCAACCGCGAATGGGGGCCTGCGCATTCGGACACCGCCACTGTCCTGCAAGACACGCCGGCACGCCACCCTGGGAGGGCTGATACCCCGCCAACCGCATGGCGTGAAAAATGAAAGAACCTACCGAACAGAGCAGGCCAGAGAAACCTTCATGGCCATCTGCTGCAAAGCCTGCCAGGGATCGGCCGGCCAGGAAGGCGCCTTGAGGCCTTTGACGATGCCGTCCACCGTGTGCGCATCATCGAGCCAGCGCGACAAGGTAGCGATGCTGAGCAAGGGAATCGCCCGCTCCATGAG
This sequence comes from Hydrogenophaga sp. GW456-12-10-14-TSB4, assembly GCF_059424305.1. Lineage (NCBI taxonomy): Bacteria > Pseudomonadati > Pseudomonadota > Betaproteobacteria > Burkholderiales > Comamonadaceae > Hydrogenophaga > Hydrogenophaga sp. GW456-12-10-14-TSB4. The sequence continues at coordinate 128,717 of NZ_JBWKZH010000003.1, forward strand.
CTTTTCCTTCACCCCCCACACCCGGTTCTCGCGCAAGGCCATCGGCAACGGCCGACCCGCGTCCATCGCGGTGCGGATGCGGTGCAGGGTTCGGATGTCTTCCGACAAGGCCCAGTGCACCAGCACCGGCGCCTCACCCTCGGCCTGCAGACCGTCGAGCATGCGCTGCACCCGCTGCACCTGCCCACCCAGCACGGCCTCGGCCAGCTTGAAGGCGTCGTAGCGGGCCACGTTGAGCACCGCCCCTTCCACCTGCTCGAAGCTCAGCTCACCCGCCGGGTGCAGCAGCGCGAGTTTCTGGATTTCCTGGTGCGCAGCGAGCAGGTTGCCCTCGACCCGGTCGGCGAAGAACTGCAGCGTGCGCTGGCCCTCCTCGCCCGAGGCCACGCGCTGGCCTTGCTGTTGCAGGCGCTGCGCGATCCACGACGGCAGGGCCTTGCGGTCCACCGGGTCGAGTTTCACGGTGGCGCCGAAACTCTCCAGCGCGGCGAACCAGGCGCCCTTCTGGGTGGCCATGTCCAGGCGCGGCAGGAGCACGAGCGTGAGGGTGCTGTCGTTGCCCTGCGCGGCTTCGGCGATCTGCTGCAGCACTTGCGAGCCGTCCTTGCCCGGCTTGCCGGAGGGGATGCGGATCTCGATCAGTTGCTTGTCGGCGAACAGGCTCATCGAGCCGCCGCTGGCCAGCACCTCGCCCCAGTCGAAATGCGCGCCGGCCACGGTGTGCACCGTGCGCTCGGTGTAGCCCTGCTCGCGCGCGACCGTGCGGATGGCATCGGCCGCCTCCTGCACCAGCAGGGGCTCGTCGCCGTGCAGGGTGTACAGGCTCTTCAGGCCGCGTTGCAGTTGAGCGGCGAGTTGCGGGGCGGCAATCTGCATGGGGACCTGTCAGAGGGATTTCACGGCGGCCAGGCGGCGCACCACCTGCTGCACGGCGTCCGACACCATGTCGCGGTACAGCAGCGCCTCTTCGGCGTCCTTCGAGAGCACGGCCGTTTCGCTGAAGCTCAGGTCGCGCTCGAGCAGCAGCTCGGTGTCGTCGATCAGATCCTTGTCACTCGTCGTGCGCAGCCGGAAGGTGAAGCGCGTGCGAAGTTGCAGTTCGCGCACCTGGCCGGCGGCGGTCTGGCCCACGGCGATGCGCTCGCGCTGGTCGGTGACCACGGTCAGCACCACGTCGGCGGGCGTCGCGCCGTACACCACCTGCAAGCCGTTGGTGGCCAGGGCGCGCAGCAGTTCGGCCGTCACGGGCGTGTTGGTGCCACCCACCAGGCGCACGGTCTGGAAGACAAAGGTGGGCGCCTGGCGCAGCTTGAAGCCGCAGCCGGTCACGCCCGCCAAGGCCGCAGCGCCCGCCGCCAGCTGCAGCAGCGCACGGCGGCGCGCGGCGATAGGGGTCGGGGACGGGCGGTGGGTTGGCATGGATCGGCCCTCAGATGACGACGTTGACCAGGCGGCCGGGCACGACCACCACTTTTTTCGGGGCAGCGCCCGCGGCCTGCTTGACGAAGGCCTCGCTGGCCAGCGCCGCGGCCTCGATGGCGGCCTTGTCGGCGCCGGCGGGCACGGTCACGCTGCCGCGCAGCTTGCCGTTGATCTGCAGCATGAGCTCGATTTCATCGCGCTGCAGCGCGGCGGGATCGGCCTCGGGCCAGGGCGCGTCGAGCAGCTCGCCAGCGTAGCCCAGGTCGCTCCAGAGCGTGTGCGCGATGTGCGGCGTGGCCGGGTAGATCGAGCGCAGCAGGATGCCGAAGCCTTCGGCCAGCGCGGCGTTGTCACCGGCGGAGCCGTCGGGCTTGAAGTCTTCCAGCGCGTTGAGCATCTTCATCGCGCCCGAGACCACGGTGTTGTATTGCATGCGCTGGTAGTCGTAGTCCACCTGCTTGAGCACGGTGTGGATCTCCAGGCGCAGCGCCTTGGCGGACTTGGACAGCGCCTGACCGGACACGCCGGCGGCCAGCGCGCCCAGGCCGCCGACGGCCGAGAGCTTCACGCCGAAGGCCCACACACGGCGCAGGAAGCGGTAGCTGCCTTCCACGGCCGCGTCGTTCCACTCCAGCGTGGCTTCGGGCGGCGCGGTGAACATGGTGTACAGGCGCGCGGTGTCGGCGCCGTATTTCTCGATCAGGTCCTGCGGGTCCACGCCGTTGTTCTTGGACTTGGACATGGTGCCCACGCCCTCGTAGTCGATCGGTGTGCCCGCGGGCAGCATGCCGTCGCCGCTGGTGGCGGGGTTCTTGAGCTTGGCGCCCACGACCTTGCCGGTGTCGTCAAGCACGTGCTCCACGTCGTGCGGCCAGAAGTAGTCCTTGCCGCCCTTGGCGGTGCGGCGGCTGTAGATGTGGTTGAGCACCATGCCCTGCGTGAGCAGGTGGGTGAAGGGTTCGTCGACCTTGACCAGGCCGAGGTCGCGCATGACCTTGGTCCAGAAGCGCGCGTACAGCAGGTGCAGGATGGCGTGTTCGATGCCGCCGATGTACTGGTCCATCGGCATCCAGTAGTCGGCGCCGTCGGCGACCATCTGCTCGTCGTTGGTGGGGTCGCAGTAGCGCATGAAGTACCAGGACGAGTCCACGAAGGTGTCCATGGTGTCGGTTTCGCGGCGCGCGGGCTGGCCGCACACGGGGCAGACCACACCGGCGTGGAAGCCTTCGTGCTTGTGCAGCGGGTTGCCCGAGCCGTCGGGGATGCAGTCCTGCGGCAGCACGACCGGCAGGTCTTTTTCGGGCACGGGCACGGCGCCGTGTTCGGCACAGTGGATGATGGGGATGGGCGTGCCCCAGTAACGCTGGCGGCTCACGCCCCAGTCGCGCAGGCGGAAGGTGGTCTTCTTCTCGCCCATGCCCTTGCCGGCCAGCAGCTCGGCGACCTTGTCGACGGCGGCCTTGTGGCCCAGGCCGTCGAGCGCGCCGGAGTTCACGCACACGCCGCGCTGCTTGTCACCGTACCAGTCGGCCCAGGTCTCGGTGCTGAAAGTCTCGCCTTCGACCGCCACGACCTGCTGGATCGCAATGCCGTACTTGTTGGCGAACGCGAAGTCGCGCTCGTCGTGCGCGGGCACGCCCATCACGGCGCCGTCGCCGTAGCTCATGAGCACATAGTTGCCGACCCACACATCCACTTCCTTGCCGGTGAGCGGGTGGGTGACGGTCAGGCCCGTGGCCATGCCCTTCTTTTCCTGGGTGGCGAGTTCGGCTTCGGTGGTGCCACCGGTCTTGCACTCTTCGATGAACGCGGCCAGGGCCTTGTTGCTCTCGGCGGCATGCGTGGCCAGCGGGTGCTCGGGCGCCACGGCGCAGAAGGTCACGCCCATGATGGTGTCGGCGCGCGTGGTGAAGACGTACATGCGGCCGCCGCCGATCGGCGCGCCACCGGCGTCCTGGATCGTGTGGGGGAAGGCGAAGCGCACGCCTTCGCTCTTGCCGATCCAGTTTTCCTGCATCAGCCGCACCTTGTCGGGCCAGCCGTTGAGGGTGGCCTTGGGGTTGCCGATCTGCACGTGGTCAAGCAGCTCGTCGGCGTAGGCGGTGATGTTGAGGTAGTAGCCCGGGATCTCGCGCTTCTCGACCACGGCGCCGGTGCGCCAACCCTTGCCGTCGATCACCTGTTCGTTGGCCAGCACGGTCTGGTCCACCGGGTCCCAGTTGACGACCTGGGTCTTGCGGTAGGCGATGCCCTTTTCCAGCATGCGCAGGAACAGCCACTGGTTCCACTTGTAGTAGCTCGGGTCGCAGGTGGCGACTTCGCGCGACCAGTCGATGGCCAGGCCCATGGCCTGCATCTGCTGCTTCATGTACGCGATGTTCTCGTAGGTCCACTTGGCGGGCGGCACGCCGTTCTTGAGCGCGGCGTTCTCGGCCGGCAGGCCGAAGGCATCCCAGCCCATGGGCATGAGGACGTTGTGGCCCTTCATGCGCAGGTGCCGCGCGAGCATGTCGTTGATGGTGTAGTTGCGCACATGCCCCATGTGCAGCTTGCCGCTGGGGTAGGGCAGCATCGAGCAGGCATAGAACTTCGACTTGCCTGCATCCTCGCTCACGCGGTAGGCGTCGATGGCGTTCCAGTGGGCGTGCGCGGCGCGCTCGACTTCCTTGTGGGCGTATTTGTCTTGCATGAACCAGGGGCCGGACCAGCCGGGGACGGTGTGAAAGGAGAGAGGGCGCGCGGTGGCGCGGGGGAGATGCGGGATTTTAGGCCTTGGCCCGATCCGCACGCCCGTGCCCCGGCATTCAGCGCGCGGCGGGGGGCGCGGCATCGGCCACGAAGCCGATGCGCGAGAGGCCGGCGGCCTGCGCCAGGCCGATCAGCTGCACCACGCGGCCATAGGGCGCGGCGGCGTCGGCCCGCAGTTGCAGCTCGGTGGCGGGGTTGCGCCGGGCGGTCTCCTCCAGGCGCTGGCGCAGCGCGTCCTCGGCCAGGGGTTCGTCGTTCCAGTGCAGTTGCCCCTGGGCGTCCAGGGCGAGGGAGACGGAGGCTTCGGCGGCGGCCGGCGCGGTGGCGGGCACCTCTGCCTTGGGAAGCTCCAGCGCGAGCCGGCTGGCCATGAAGGGGGCGGCGATGATGAAAATGACCAGCAGCACCAGCATCACGTCCACCAGGGGCGTGACGTTGATGTCGCTCATGGGCCGGTCGCCCGTGGGCCGCTCCAGCCTGCCGAAGCTCACTGTTGTTCCTTGTGCGCCAGCAGTTCGCGCAAGTCGCGCGCGAAGCCTTCCAGGTCGGCCTCGATGCGGGCGATCTGGCGACCCAGCACGTTGTAGGCCAGCACGGCGGGAATGGCCACCGCCAGGCCGGCGGCGGTCATCACCAGCGCCTCGCCCACCGGGCCGGAGACCTGCTCGATGCGAAAGGGCCCGTCGAGCCCGATGCCGGTGAGCGCGTGGTAAATGCCCCAGACGGTGCCCAGCAGGCCCACGAAGGGGGCGGTGGAGCCCACGGTGGCCAGCAGCACCTGGCCGAACTGCAACCGGTGCAGCACGCGGTGCAGGGCGTCGCGCAGCACGCGGGTGAGTTGCTGCGAGCGGTCACCGGCGGCGGCCAGGGTGTGCGGTGCGGCGCTGTCCAGGCCGCGCGCGGCCTGCAGCAGGGGCAACACGAGCTGCTGCGGGTCGAAACGGCCCAGGCGCGCCTGGGCGTCGTCCAGGTCGCTGGCCTGCCAGAAGGCGGCGGTGCTCAGGTTCAGGTCGGCGGCGGCGCGGCGCAGCAGCCACGCCTTCCAGAGGATGACCACCCAGCTCGCGACCGACATGGCCAGCAGCAGCAGGGCCACGGCGCGGCCGAGGGTATCGGCCTGGGCCAGGGTCTGCAGGAGGCTCACCGGGGCGCTGGCGGCGTCCATGAGTCGGCTCAGCGCAAGCCGAGCACGTCGAACATGTCGTACAGGCCGGCCGGCTTGCCGGCGAGGAAGCGCACGGCGCGCAGGCTGCCTTGCGCGTAGGTGGCGCGGCTGCTGGATTTGTGCGTGATCTCGATGCGCTCGCCAGTGCCGGCGAACAGGACCGTGTGGTCGCCCACGATGTCGCCGCCCCGGATGGCCGCAAAACCGATGGTGGACGGATCGCGCTCGCCGGTGATGCCTTCGCGCGCGTAGACCGCGCATTCCTTGAGGTCGCGACCCAGCGCATCGGCGATCACTTCGCCCATCTTGAGCGCCGTGCCGCTGGGTGCGTCCACCTTGTGGCGGTGGTGCGCTTCGATGATCTCGATGTCGTAGCCGGTGGACATGGCCTTGGCGGCCATTTCCAGCAGCTTGAGCGTGACGTTGACACCCACGCTCATGTTGGGTGCCATGACGATGGGGATCTGCTTCGCGATCTGCGCGATTTCGGCCTTCTGCTCATCGGAGAAGCCGGTGGTGCCGATGACCACGGCCACGCCGTGCTTCGCGCACTCGCGCAGATGCGCCATGGTGCCTTCGGGCCGGGTGAAGTCGATGAGGAACTGGCTGCCCGAGAGGCCGGCGGCGAGGTCGGCGGTGATGGCCACGCCGCTGGCCTGGCCCGCGAAGCCGGCCGCGTCCTGGCCAATGGCCGGGCTGCCGGCGATGTCGAGCGCGCCCGAGAGCGCGCAATCGCCGCTGCCGCGCACGGCTTCGACCAGCATCTGGCCCATGCGGCCGCTGGCGCCGGCCACACTGATGCGCAGGGGTGCGTTGCCGGCGCTCATCGCGATGCTCCCGAGTTTTCCAGCGGAGGGTAGACGGTGTCGGCCGACGGCGCGGGCGGCGTGGGCTCGGGCGCCGCGGGGGTGTTCTTGTCCTGGAAGGACTTCAACTGCGCGTCGGTGGCCTCCAGCGGCGGCACCTTGCCGAATTTGCGACGGGCGTCGAGCGACGCGACGAACTCCATTTCGCTGGGCAGGTCGTCGCCCTCGAAGCGCTCGAGCGCCTCCCCCTTGAAGAACAGCGTCAGCTTGCGCTCCTGGGCCGGCTGGCCCTGGCGACGGAAGGTGAACACGTAGTCCCAGCGATCGGCGTGGAACACGCTGGCCAGCAAGGGCGAGCCCAGGATGTCGCGCACCTGGGCACGGGTCATGCCCGGCTTGAGGGCCTGCGCCTGCTCGCGCGTGACCACATTGCCCTGCACGATGTCGATCTTGTAGGGGGTGACGACGGTTGGCACGTAACTGCAGGCCGAGAGCGACGCAGCGGCCACCAGCGCACACAGGACGGGGGCAAAACGGGAAGAGAAGAGATGCATGGGCTGACCCTGGAGACGAAACGCCGTGTGCGACACAGGGGGTAATGCGGCAGGCGGCGGACGCTGGCGATATGATCCGGTCATTGTAGCCCCGGGGTTCTGCGCCGGCGGGCGCCCGCCCCAGGGGTCGGTGGCGCCGGTGGGCGCCTGTTTCAACCCCTTGCACCTGCCTGCCATGACCAACATCGAAGAACTCAAGAGCACGGGGCTCAAGGCCACCCTGCCCCGCCTGAAGATTCTGGAGGTGTTCCAGAACGCCAAGCAGCGGCACATGACGGCCGAAGATGTGTTCCGCGTGTTGCTCGAAGAACGCTCCGACATCGGCCTGGCCACGGTCTACCGTGTGCTGATGCAGTTCGAGCAGGCGGGCCTGCTCACGCGCAGCAACTTCGAGTCGGGCAAATCGGTGTTCGAGCTCAACGAGGGCCAGCACCACGACCACCTGGTGTGCCTGGACTGCGGACGCGTCGAGGAATTCTTCGACGCCGAGATCGAGAAGCGCCAGCAGATGGTGGCCAAGGCACGCGGCTTCGTGCTCCAGGAGCACGCCCTTTCGCTCTACGCGAACTGCAGCAAGACCGATTGCCCTCACCGGGGCAATGTGCACCGCGTCACCTGAGGCGACGCGAACGCCTCATTCACTGCGCGACATGGCGGCGCGGTGGCGTGAGACGAACTCCTGATACGTGTCGATGCCGCGCAGCTGCAGGATGGTGTTGCGCACAGCCGCCTCCACCAGCACGGCGATGTTGCGGCCGGCCACCACCTGAATCACCGCCTTGCGAACCGGCACGCCCAGCACGTCCTGGTACAGCGGTTCGTGGGGCATGCGCTCGTAGTCCCGCTCCATGGTTTCGCGGCGCACCAGGTGCACGATCAGCGAGAGCCGCATCTTGCGGCGCACGGCGGTTTCGCCAAAGATGGCCTTGATGTCGAGCAGGCCGATACCGCGCACTTCCAGCAAGTTCTGCAACAGCTCGGGGCAGCGGCCTTCGATGCTGGTCTGGTTGATGCGGTAGAGGTCCACCGCGTCGTCGGCCACCAGGCCGTGGCCGCGCGAGATCAGCTCCAGCCCCAGCTCGCTCTTGCCCAGGCCGGACTCGCCGGTGATCAGCACGCCCATGCCCAGGATGTCCATGAACACGCCGTGCATGGAAGCGCGGTCGGCGAAATGGCGCGAGAGGTAGGCGCGCAGCACGTCGATGACAAAGGCCGCCGACTCCTGCGTGGAGAACATCGGGATCTGGGCGCGCTCGCACATGGCCGTGAGGGCATCGGGCGCGGTCTGCCCATCCGCCACGACCAGCACCGGCGGCTCCAGCGTGACGATGCGCGCCACCCGCCGGCGGTTGTCGTCTTCACTCGGGCTGGTGAGGTACTTCACCTCGCGCTCGCCGAAGACCTGCACGCGGTAAGGGTGGATGTAGTTGAGGTAGCCCACCAGATCCGCGCCCGAGCGGGCGGCGCGGATGGCCACCTCGTCAAAGCGGCGCTCGGAGGCACCGAGACCGGCGATCCACTGCCATTTCAGGGCGTCGCGATGGTCCTCGAACAGGACATCGGCGCTGACGACGGTGGGTTTCAAACGGGGCTCAGGCTCAGGCGGCGGCGTGGGCCGACTGCCAGGAGGTGATCAGCTTGTGCAGCTCGGCGGCATCGGTGGACGTTTTCATCTGTTCACGCAAGGCGCTGTCGCTGAGCATTTCGGCGATCTCGGAGAGGATCTCCAGGTGTTTCTGCGTTGCCACTTCGGGCACCAGCAGGAAGATCATGAACTGCACTGGCTGTTCGTCGGGGGCGTCGAAGCCAATCGGGCTGGCCAGCTGGAATACCGCGGCCAGCGGTTGTTTGAGGCCCTTGATGCGACCGTGGGGGATGGCCACGCCATGGCCGAGACCGGTGGAGCCGAGGCGCTCGCGCGCGAAGAGACTGTCGGTGATCAGGGCACGGTTGAGTCCGTGCTCGGTTTCAAACAGCAGGCCGGCCTCTTCGAATGCACGTTTCTTGCTGGTGGCGTCAACGCCAACGAGCACTTGCACGGCGGGCAATATGGCGGAAAGTCGGTTCATGTAGGCCCTTTCGGACCGCAAATTATGCCGAGTTGGTGTCCCTTGGCTAGACTGCGGAGACAAAAAAGCCGCTTGACATATCAAGCGGCTTGCTGCATTGCAACATTGTTCACGCCCCCTGCGGCAGGGGCCGTGAGGTGGGTCACATCAATCGTTTGACCGTACCGTGGTGATGGTCTTGCGTCTTGTCCTTGTAGCGCAGCACCTGGCGGTCCAGTTTGTCGGCCAGTTCGTCCACCGCGGCATACAGATCGGCATGGACGCTTTCCGCAAACAGATCGCGCCCCTTCACGTGGACATTGCATTCGGCCTTTTGTCGCAGATCTTTCTCCTTGAGGTTGTCCACCGTCAACAGCACCTTGATGTCGACCACTTGGTCAAAGTGTCGGGAGATGCGTTCCAGCTTGGTGGTGACATAGCCGCGCAGGGCGGGCGTGACCTCGAGGTGGTGACCGCTGATCGTCAGGTTCATAGATGAGCCTCCATTTGCTCCGGGTTGACACAAGCCGCCTGGGGCAAGACCTCCCGACGGCCACGGGGATGTCTTGAGACCACTATGCCCATGAATGCCCGCTGGCGCAAGCCGCAGGGGGCAACAAAGCGTGAGAAACCGATGAAAAGAAAGCCCGACAAAATCGTAAACTAAGGGGCAAACGGGAGTTGGCTCGCTAATGGAGGCGACCTCAGGTACGAACTCGTTCATGCCCAACACCGTCAAATCGATGGATCTCGAGCAGCGCCTGCTGCACGAACAGGTGAGCATTCTGTTGAACCACCTGCCAGGCATGGCGGTGGGAACTGTAGTACTGGCCAGCGGCGTGGCCTGGTTGCTGATCCTGCAGGATCAGCCCGCGGTCAAGGTGCTGGGTTGGTTGGCGAGCATGGCGTTGTACTCGATCTTTCGTCTGGTGCTGCTCCTGGGGCGCCGCCGATACCCTCCTGCCGGAGCGAACTTGCGTCAATGGGCGTTGGCGCTGACCGTGGCCTCGGGCGGTGCTGGTGCGATGTGGGGGGCGATCCCCTGGCTGTTCTTCACACACGATGACCTGTACGCGCAAGCCGTCATCGCGATCGCCCTGTGCGGCATCCTCGCCAGCGCCACCCAGTCCATCGGCGCCTACTGGCCTGCGCACCTGGCGTTTGCCATCCCTTGCGCCTTGCCTTTCTCGATCCATTGCCTGATCGAGGGTGGATCGGCGTCGATCACCCTGGGGGTGCTGTCGCTGCTGTTTCTGGCGTTCTCCGCCTCGTTCGCACGCAGCATCCCCTTGTCGCTGCGCCAATCGATCGCGCTGCGCATGGAAAACGAGGCGCTGGTGGAAAGCCTCACCCGGGCCAAGGAGCATGCCGAGGCGGCCGATCGCCGAAAGACGCGGTTTCTCGCCGCGGCCAGCCACGACCTTCGCCAACCGATCCACGCCATGGGCCTGTTCGTGCCCGCGCTCCAGCGCCTGGTGCGGCACGCGCGGCCGTCGCCCCACGCGCTCACCGACATTGCCGACCGCATGCACTCGGTGCTGGAGAGCATGGGCCAGCTGCTGCACGTGCTGATGGAGATCTCCCGACTGGACTCCGGCGTCGTCACGGTCCGACGAAGCCCCTGCGCGGTCAACCCGGTCCTGCAGCAGGTCGGCGAGGTCCTGCGCGAACAGGCCAAGGCCAAAGGCCTTCGGCTGCGGCTGGTGGAAACGCCGCTGTGGGTCCGGGCCGACCCAGCGGTCCTGCACACGGTGATGCTCAACCTGGTCACCAACGCGGTGCGGTACTGCAAGCATGGCGGGGTGCTGGTGGGCGCCCGGCGGCGAGGCGGCGAAGTGGAGATTCAGGTCTGGGACACCGGCATCGGCATTCCTGAGCAGGACCTGCCCCGGGTGTTCGACGAGTTCTACCAGGCCCGCAATGCGCACCGGGCATCGGCGCAAACGCGCGGCTTCGGCCTGGGCCTGTCGATCGTGCAGCGCTCGGCAGAGTTGCTGGATGCCCGCCTCGATGTGCACTCGCGCCTGGGTCGAGGCTCCGTGTTCTCGGTGTTCCTGCAGCGCTGCGAAGCCCAGGCCGATGCGCCGGGTGTCCGCAAGACGCCCGCTCCCACCGCATCCGGCCAGGTCGTGCTGGTGCTGGACAACGACGAACAGGTGGTGCGCGCGCTCACGCACTTGCTGACTGGCGTGGGCCACACGGTGCTGGGGGCACAGGCGATGCGCGAAGCCCTCGTCCTGGCCTGGAACAACAGTGCCTCGATTTCGCTGATCGTGGCCGACTACCACCTGAGCGAGACCTTCGACGGCCTTCAGGCCATCGCCCGCCTCAGAGGCATTCTCGAGCGCGATGTGCCGGCGCTGATCATCACCGGCGATGCGAGCGTGCACCTGACCGATGAGGACGGGGACCAGGACATTGTCCTGCTGAACAAGCCCGTCGATCCCCGCGCGCTGTTGCGCTGGATGAACGAAGCCACACCAACACCCGCGACGATTGATTAGGATGTGACGAACCCAACCATTCGCCCCACCCTTGTCCCTCGACACCCTCATCACCCACAACACGCTGCTGCCGGCCGCACCCGAATACGGTGACGATGCCTGTGCCTTGGTGCTCATGGGCGGCGGGGCGCGCACCGCGTACCAGGTGGGCGTTCTCAAGGCGGTGGGGGCTCTCCTGGCTTCGCGGGTGGCCGCCGGCGCGGCGATACCGGCATTTCCCTTCCAGTGGCTGTTCGGCACCTCGGCCGGCGCACTCAACGCCGCCTACCTGGGCAGCATCGCCACCCAGGGCCTGCCCGCCCTGTCGCAGCTGGCCACCTTCTGGAGCGCGCTGCACTCCGATCGCGTCTACCAGCTTCAGGCACCCGGCTGGGTGCGGGCCAACCGCGTGGTGGCCGGGCTGACGCTGGCCCGGCAGGTGCGCCGGCACCGTGCGTTGCTCGACACATTGCCGCTGGTGGACACCCTGCACCGGGCGATCGACCTGCAAGGGCTGGAGCGCGCGCTGGAGCAAAGGCTGATCCACACCCTGGGTGTCACGGCGTCCAGCTACAGCACCGGTGAGCACTGGACCTTCTGCCAGACCCGCCCCGACCACCCGGTGCAGCCCTGGCACCGCCCCGGTCGGCGCTCGGAGTTCCAGCCCATCACCATCGAGCACCTGATGGCGTCGAGCGCCATCCCCTTCCTGTTCCCGGCCGTACCGCTCTGGGTGGACGGCCACAAGGAGCATTTCGGCGACGGTTCGATGCGCCAGCTCTCGCCGCTCTCGCCCGCGATCCAGTTCGGCGCGCGCCGCATCCTGGTGATCGGGGTGGGCCAGCCGCAACGGGCCGGTCTGGCCGCCGGCAGCGCGGGCGAGCCGACGGCGGGCACCATCGCCGGCCACGCCATGGCCAGCGTGTTCCACGACACGCTGCAGGCCGACGTGGAGCAGGCCCAGCGGGTGAGCCAGACGCTGGCACGGCTGCCCCCGGGCCTCGCGGCCGCGCTGCCCTACCGGCCGGTGGAGGTGCTGGCGATCCAGCCCAGCTTCTCGCTGGACGAGCTGGCGAGCAAGCACATTCGGGAGCTTCCAGCGCCCACCCGCAACACCCTGGCCGGCCTGGGTGCGCTCGACACGCGGCGGGGTGCGGCCGGCAGCGCCGCCGCGCTGGCGAGCTACCTGCTCTTCGAGCCGGGGTTCGTCAACGCCCTGATCGAGTTGGGCGAACACGACGCCTGGCGCCGAAAGGACGAATTGATGCGGTTTTTTGCCCCATCCGGGGAACAGAAGGCCGGCACCTCGGTGCCATAATTCGGCCTGTTTCACACATGGAGACCCGCATGGAAAGCACGCCCCCCAGTTGCGTGCTTTCAGCCACCCCCGCGACCGTCTGAGCGCCGCCCCGAGCGGCTTTGGGTCAGGCGGCCGGACGGCTGAAAGCAGCACCCGAACCGCCCCCGAGGCCCGCCGCGCCGGCCTCGACCTTTTGCCAGACAGCACGAAACCGCCGGGAGCGCCGTCATGCTCAACGTATTCACCCTGGCCAATGGCCGCCTGTTCCAGGAAGAAATCGAGTCGCTCGAAGAGCTGGCCCGGTTCAAGCCGATCTGGGTCGACCTGGAAGACCCCACCCCCGAAGAACGCCGCTGGGTCAAGCAGCACTTCGGCCTGTCGATTCCCGAAGACGCGATGGACGAGGACATCGAGGAATCGGCGCGCTTCTTCGAGGAAGACAACGGCGAGCTGCATGTGCGCTCCGACTTCCTGATCGACGACGACGAAGACCCGCGCGCGGTGCGTGTGGCCTTCATCCTGAACGAGCACAACGACACGCTCAAGAGCCGGGGCGTGCTGTTCTCCATCCACGACGAAGACGTGCCGGTGTTCCGCCTGCTGCGCATGCGCGCGCGCCGCATGCCGGGCCTGATCGAGGACGCCAAGGACGTGCTGCTGATGCTGTTCGACGCCGATGCCGAGTACTGCGCCGACACGCTGGAGGACATCTACGACGAGATCGAGACCGTGAGCAAGAAGGTGCTCGACAGCAACGCCTCGGACAACCTGCTGAGCGAGGCGCTGTCGGCCATCGCACGGCACGAGGACATGTCGGGCCGCATCCGCCGCAACGTGATGGACACGCGCCGTGCCGTGAGCTTCATGATGCGCAGCCGCATGCTCAGCGCCGAGCAGTTCGAGGACGCGCGCCAGATCCTGCGCGACCTGGATTCACTGGACAGCCACACCGCGTTCCTGTTCGACAAGATCAACTTCCTGATGGACGCCACGGTCGGTTTCATCAACATCAACCAGAACAAGATCATCAAGATCTTCTCGGTGGCCAGCGTGTCGCTGCTGCCCCCGACGCTGGTGGCCAGCAGCTACGGCATGAACTTCGACTTCATGCCCGAGCTGAAGTGGCACTACGGCTACCCGCTGGCGCTGGCGCTGATGGTGCTGTCGGCGGTCTTGCCGATGCTCTACTTCCGCAAACGAGGCTGGTTGAGGTAGACCTGCTCAGCGCTGCGTCAGCAGCGCGTCGATGACCGCGCCGCTGTAACGGCTCGCCACCTCGCGCAGGAAACGCGGGAAATCCACATGGGCCGCGTCGTCGGCCCGGTCCGAGATGGTGCGCACCACGGCCAGCGGCACGCCGAAATCGTGGCAGACCTGGGCGAAGGCCGCGCCTTCCATCTCCACCGCCAGGGCGTCGGGCAGCGCCTCGCGCAGGGCCAGGCTCTCTGCGGTGGACGAGACAAACCGGTCACCGCTGATCAGCAGGCCCTGGTGGCAACGCGGGGCCTCCAGCCCGAAGGCCTGCATCACCCCGGCACCGAGCCGCGAGGGCAGATCACGCAGCACCTGCTCGCTCGCCCGCGCCAGCCGCGCGCTCAGGTCGGCATCGGCGTCGAAGCGGGATCGGCCATAGCCCGGCACCTCGTGGCGCGGAAAGAGCGGCGAGGCGTCCATATCGTGCTGCAGAAAGTGCCGGGCCACCACCACATCGCCCACGTTCACGCCCGGCGCCAGCCCGCCGGCCACGCCGGTGAACACGATGCGCTGCACGCCGAAGCGCTCGATGAGCACGGCGGCGGTGGTGGCCGCCGCCACCTTGCCGATGCCCGAGAGCACCGCGACCACCGCCTGCCCGTGCAGGTGGCCGCGCCAGAAGGTGCGCCCTCCCACGGTCTGCTGCTGTTCGTCGGGCATGAGATCGAGCACGGCGGCCAGCTCTTCGTGCATGGCACTCACGATGGCGGTGATGGTCACGGGAAGCTCACTCCTGGAGAAGCAAAAAGAAAAGGCGGCCGAAGCCGCCTTGCATTGTGGCGCAGGGCGCCGGGGGTCATTTCTTGTCGCGCAACTCGCGGCGCAGGATCTTGCCCACGGGCGTCTTGGGCAGTTCGGTGCGGAACTCCACCACCTTGGGCTGCTTGTAGCCGGTGAGGTTGGTCTTGCAGTACTCGCGCACCTGCGCTTCGGTGAGGCTTTCGTCCTTCTTCACGATCACCAGCTTGACCGCCTCGCCCGACTTCTCGTCCGGCACGCCGACCACCGCGCACTCCATGACGCCGGGCAGCAAGGCCACCACGTCCTCCACCTCGTTGGGGTACACGTTGAAGCCGCTGACCAACACCATGTCCTTCTTGCGATCCACGATCTTGAAGTAGCCGCGCGCGTCCATCACGCCCACGTCACCGCTCTTGAAGAAGCCGTCGGCCGTCATGACCTTGGCGGTTTCGTCGGGGCGCTGCCAGTAACCCGCCATGACCTGCGGGCCCTTGATGGCGATCTCGCCCGGCTGGCCCATCGGCACCTCGTTGCCGTCGTCGTCCAGGCACTTCATGAACGTGTTGGGCAGAGGCACGCCGATGGTGCCGCTGTACTCGGTGCTGGTGGTCGGGTTGCAGCTGGCCGACGGGCTGGTCTCGCTCAGGCCGTAGCCTTCGCAGATCGGGCA
The DNA here is from genome assembly GCF_059424305.1 of Hydrogenophaga sp. GW456-12-10-14-TSB4. NCBI lineage: Bacteria > Pseudomonadati > Pseudomonadota > Betaproteobacteria > Burkholderiales > Comamonadaceae > Hydrogenophaga > Hydrogenophaga sp. GW456-12-10-14-TSB4. The sequence continues at coordinate 143,908 of NZ_JBWKZH010000003.1, forward strand.
ACCGGTCTTCTCCAGCCAGAGCTTGGCCACCGCGCTCTGCACCGCCATGCCGCCGCCCACCGAGACCTTGAGGTTGCTCCAGTTGACGGTGTTGAAGTCGGGGTGGTTCGCCAGGCCGTTGAACAGCGTGTTGACGGCCGGAAAGCTGTGGAAGGTGTGCTTGCTCAGCTCCTTGAGCACCGCCGGCAGGTCGCGCGGATTGGGGATCAGGATGGTCTTGCCGCCCGTTCGCATGGCCAGCATCATGTTCACCGTGAACGCGAAGATGTGGTACAGCGGCAGGGCGCACACGCTGGTGGGCTGCTCGCCGGCCGGCACCTTCTTCATCACCGGGTCGTTCCAGGCCTCGGACTGGAGCACGTTGGCGATCACGTTGCGGTGCTGCAGCACGGCGCCCTTGCTCACGCCGGTGGTGCCGCCGGTGTACTGCAGCACGGCCATGTCGTCGGGCTTGATCTCGGGCCGCTTGAGCGTGCCGCGCGTGCCCTTGGCGATCGCGTCGTTGAAGCGCACCGCCTGGGGCAGGCTGTAGGCGGGCACCATCTTCTTGACGTTGCGCACCACGTAGTTCACCAGCGCGCCCTTGAGCAGGCCCAGCTGGTCGCCCATGGCCGCGAGCACCACGTGCTTGGTGGGCGTGTTGGCGATGCACTGCTGCAGCGTGTGCGCGAAGTTCTCGATGATCACGATGGCCTTGGCGCCGGAGTCCTTGAGCTGGTGCTCCAGTTCGCGCGGCGTGTACAGCGGGTTGACGTTGACCACCACGAAGCCGGCGCGCAGGATGCCCGCCACCGCCACCGGGTACTGGGGCACGTTGGGCATCATGATGGCCACGCGATCGCCCTTGACCAGGCCCAGGCCCTGCAGGTAGGCCGCGAAGGCCTGCGAAAGGCTGTCGGTCTGCGCGAAGCTGACGTCCTTGCCCATGAAGCTGTAGGCGGTGCGGCCGGCGTGCTTCTGGAAGCTCTCCTCCATCAGATGCACCAGCGAGGGGTATTGCGCCACGTCGATGTCGGCGGGCACGCCGGCGGGGTAGGCACCCAGCCAGGGACGGTTGGCCGTCGGTTCGCTCATTCGGAATCTCCTCGTTCTTGTGGATAGATCAACCGGGCATTTTCAGTGGGAAGCAAGACCCGGGGCCTCGTGTTTTTCCCTTACGCGGCTCTGACAGCCGACTCTAAAACCCGCGACTGGCTGCAAGCATGCTACAAAAACCGAAGGGCCGGTGTCGCCACGGGCCCTTCGGGTATCGGTCGGAAATGGACGCTTTCGATTTACTCGATGGCCTTGGTCATGTCTTCGACGACCTTCTTGGCGTCGCCGAAGACCATCATGGTCTTGTCCATGTAGAACAGCTCGTTGTCCAGGCCCGCGTAACCGGCGGCCATGGAGCGCTTGTTCACGATCACCGTCTTGGCCTTGTAGGCCTCCAGGATCGGCATACCGTAGATCGTGCTGCCCTTCTGCAGGGCGGCCGGGTTCACCACGTCGTTGGCGCCCAGGATGATGGCCACGTCGGCCTGGCCGAACTCGCCGTTGATGTCTTCCATCTCGAACACCTGGTCGTAAGGCACTTCGGCTTCGGCCAGCAACACGTTCATGTGGCCCGGCATGCGCCCCGCCACCGGGTGGATGGCGTACTTCACGGTGATGCCCTTCTCGGTCAGCTTGTGCGCCAGTTCCTTCACCGCGTGCTGAGCGCGCGCCACGGCCAGGCCGTAGCCGGGCACGATGACGACGGTCTCGGCGTTGCCCAGGATGAAGGCCGCATCGTCCGCGCTGCCGCTCTTGGCGGTGCGCTGCACGCCACCACCGGCCACGGCCGCCGCAGCATCGCCACCGAAGCCGCCCAGGATCACGTTGAAGAACGAGCGGTTCATCGCCTTGCACATGATGTACGAGAGGATGGCACCGGAGGAGCCCACCAGCGAGCCGGCGATGATCAGCATGGAGTTGTTCAGGCTGAAGCCGATGCCGGCCGCCGCCCAGCCCGAGTAGCTGTTGAGCATGGACACCACCACCGGCATGTCGGCGCCGCCGATGGGGATGATGATGAGCACGCCCAGGATGAAGCCCAGGGCGATCACCAGCACGATGTCCATCCAGCTCTGCGAGTGCCAGAAGCCGAAGATGAAGAAGGCCGTGGCCAGGCCCAGCAGCAGGTTGAGCTTGTGCTGACCCGCGAACGTGACCGGCGCGCCCTGGAACAGGCGGAACTTGTATTTGCCCGAGAGCTTGCCGAAGGCGATGACCGAGCCTGAGAAGGTGACCGCCCCGATGAAGGCGCCCAGCGCGAGTTCGATGCGGTTGCCGCCCGGAATCGCTTCGCCCTTGGCGACGATGGCGAAAGCCCAGGGCTCGGCCACCACGGCCACGGCGATGCAGACAGCGGCCAGGCCGATCATGCTGTGCATGAAGGCGACCAGCTCGGGCATCTTGGTCATCTCGACCCGGTTGGCCATGAGGGCGCCGATGGCGCCACCGACCACCAGGCCGCCCAGCACCCAGACCATGCCCTGCGCCTTGCCGCCGGAGAGCTCGACGATGAGCGCGGCGGTGGTCAGCACGGCAATCGCCATGCCGGTCATGCCGAAGACGTTGCCGCGGATGGAGGTGGTGGGGTGCGACAGGCCCTTCAAGGCCTGGATGAAGCAGACGCTGGCAACCAGGTACAGCAGCGTGACGAGGTTCATGCTCATTTGTGCGCTCCCTCAGCAGCGGGCGCCTTGCGCTCCTTTTTCTTGAACATCTCCAGCATGCGCCGGGTGACCAGGAAGCCACCGAAAACGTTGACCGCGGCCAGCGCCACGGCCAGCACGCCCATGGTCTTGCCCAGGTTGGTTTCCGTGAGCGCGGCGGCCAGCATGGCGCCCACGATCACGATGGCCGAGATGGCGTTGGTCACGGCCATCAGCGGCGTGTGCAGCGCGGGCGTGACGTTCCACACCACGTGGTAGCCAACGTAGATGGCCAGCACGAAGATGATGAGGTTGAGGACGGTGGGGGATACAGCTTCCATGAGAATCTCCTCGATTCAGGTTTTCTTGATCTCGTTGATGCGGTTGCCCTCGCCGAGCAACACGACACGGGGCTTCCATTGCGGCACGGCCGCGTCGTCCACCGGGGAGTAGGTGCAGATGATCAGCAGGTCACCCACATGCGCCTTGCGCGCGGCCGCGCCGTTGAGCGAGATGGCGCCCGAGCCGCGCGCGGCCTTGATGATGTAGGTGGAGAAGCGCTCGCCGTTGTTGACGTTGTAGAGCTCGATCTTCTCGTACTCCCGCATGTCGGCAGCGTCCATCAGGTCCTCGTCGATGCCGCAGGAACCTTCGTAGTGCAGGTCGGCTTCGGTCACGGTCGCGCGGTGCAGTTTCGCGCGCAGCATCACACGGCTCATTTGCGCTTGACCTCACCGCCTTGCGCCATCAGGCAGGCCGCCACGATGTCGTCTTCCATGTCCACGTGCAGCGCACCATCCTTGTTGATGATGAGCTTGAGGAAGTCCAGCACGTTGCGCGCATACAGCGCCGAAGCATCGGCACCGACCATGGCGGCGAGGTTGGTCTCGCCCACCAGCGTCACGCCGTGTTTGACGACCGTCTTGTCGGCTTCGGTGAGCGGGCAGTTGCCACCCACGCCGTCGGCGCCCTTGCCGGCGGCGATGTCCACGATCACGCTGCCGGGCTTCATGGACTTGACCATGTCCTCGGTGATGAGCACGGGCGCGGCGCGGCCGGGGATGAGCGCGGTGGAGATGACCACGTCGGCCTGGGCCACGCGCTTGGCCACCTCGGCCTTCTGGCGCTCCAGCCAGGACGGCGGCATCGGGCGGGCGTAACCGCCCACGCCTTCAGCGGCTTCCTTCTCTTCGGCGGTTTCGTAGGGCACGTCGATGAACTTGCCGCCCAGCGACTCGACCTGCTCCTTCACGCTCGGGCGCACGTCGGACGCCTCGATCACCGCGCCCAGGCGCTTGGCCGTGGCGATGGCCTGCAGGCCCGCCACGCCCACGCCCAGGATGACCACGCGCGCGGCCTTGACCGTGCCCGCCGCCGTCATGAGCATGGGGAAGAAACGCTGGTAGTGGTGCGCGGCGGCCATCACGGCCTTGTAGCCGGCGATGTTGGCCTGCGAGGACAGCACGTCCATGCTCTGCGCGCGCGTGGTGCGCGGCGCGGCTTCGAGCGCGAAGGCGGTGAGGCCGGCCGTGGCCAGGCGCTGCAGGCCGGCGGCGTCGAAGGGGTTGAGCATGCCGACCACGGTGGCGCCCGGTTTCATCAGCGCGATCTCGTTGTCGAACGGCGAGCGGACCTTGAGCACCAGGTCAGCGCCCAGGGCGCCGGCGGCGTCGGTGATCTCGGCACCGACCGCGGTGTACGCGGCATCGGTGACGCTCGCGGCCACGCCGGCACCCGACTGCACGCGCACGGTGTGGCCTTGCGCCACGTATTTCTTCGCCGTCTCCGGGGTCACGGCCACTCGGGTCTCGCCCACTGTGGTCTCAGCGGGTACGCCTATCAGCATGAATATCTCCTCACCCACAGGTTGAATGTGAAAGTCGCGCGAGCTTACCCGAAAGCGGTCGATCCGGCCCATGTCAGAACGCCGCAAACCCCATAATGCGCGCCATGGACACCCGATGGAAACCCAGCGTCACCGTGGCCGCCGTCATCGAACGCGACGGGCGTTTCCTGCTGGTCGAGGAGCACACCGCCGAAGGCCTGCGCCTGAACAACCCGGCTGGCCACCTCGATCCGGGCGAGGGCCCGCTGGAAGGCGTGGTGCGCGAAACGCTGGAAGAAACCACGCACGCGTTCACGCCCACGGCCCTCGTCGGCGTGTACCTCTCGCGCTTCCAGCGCCCGGGCCGCGCGGGCCAGCCGGACGAAGACATCACCTACCTGCGCTTCGCCTACAGCGGTGAATTGGGTGAGGCGCTGCCCGGCCGCGCACTGGACACCGGCATCGTGCGCACCTTGTGGATGACACCCGAGGAGATCCGCGCCAACGCCGCGCGCCTGCGCAGCCCGCTGGTGCTGCGCTGCATGGAAGACCATTTGTCGGGGCAGCGCTATCCCTTGTCACTGGTGTTCACCGACCCATCGGTCAGCCCCGTTATTCGGTAAGGCTGTCACCCCTCACGGGGCACGGAAGGCGCTGTCACTTCGCATACAGTGAGCGTCCATCGCCGATGCCCCGACCATGATCGAATCTCTCGAACCTTCCATCCTGCCCGCCGACGATGCGCTGCGCGCCGAGCTGCACAACGAGGTGCATGCGCGGCCTTCCGCGCGCATCCGCCTGCCCGCGCTCGTGGTGTTCGTCGCCGTGCTCAACGAGGGCGTGAGCCGGGAGCAGGAGTGCGAACACCTGCGCCGGCTGCCCGGCCAGCAGGACCTTGCCCTCGAGCAGATGCAAGGCAACTTCCTGCGGCTGCGCTTCGAGGAACACACGCTGAAGTGGGAGCGCCACACCGAGTTCACGCGCTATTCCATCGTGCAGCCGCTGCCCGCCCAGGCGGGCCTGGGGGCCAGCGACCCCGACCTGCTGGAGGCGCTGGTGGCCCCGCCCGGCTGGCTGCGCGACATCCCCGGCCGGACCATCGCGGCGATCCAGCTCGTGATGCTGCACGCCGAACTGCCGGAGCAGACCACGTCGGCGCAGGCCGCGCTCATGGGCCCGGCCCAGCGCTGGTTCGGCGGCCGCACCGTGGTGGCCTCCCAGCTCGGCGGTGGCCATTCGTGGGCGGTGACGGACTTCCAGCTCCAGCCCTCGGGGTTCGAGCGCGTGCTGGTGATCGCACCGCCCGACGTCAGCGAAACCCGCGCGGGGCGCATCTCGCAACGCCTGCTGGAGCTGGAGACCTACCGGCTGATGGCGCTGCGCGGCCTGCCCGTGGCCAAGGCGCTCGGGCCCACATTGACGCAGGCCGAAGCACAGCTCGCGAGCATCGCCGCGCAGCTGGAGAACAAGTCGGCCTCGGAACAGGATCTGCTGGACCAGCTGGTGTCACTCGCCGCGCGCGTGGAACGCGCCACGGCCGAACACACCTACCGCTTTTCCGCAACCCGCGCTTACGATGCGCTGGTCAAGCAGCGCATCGCCGAGCTGCGCGAGCGCCCCATCCCGGGCACACAGACCATTGGTGAGTTCATGCAGCGGCGCCTCTCTCCGGCCATGGCCACGGTGGCGGCCAGCGCGCAACGGCTCACCTCGCTGTCCGAGCGCATCTCGCGCACCAGCGCCCTGCTGCGCACGCGGGTGGACATCGTGACCGAGGCGCAGAACCAGCAACTGCTGGAGAAGCTCACGCGCGGGCAGGAAATGCAGCTGCACCTGCAGACCACGGTGGAGGGCCTGTCGATCGCGGCCATCTCGTACTACGTGATCAGCCTGCTGCTCTACCTCGCCAAGGGCGCCAAGGCCGCGGGCCTGCCGATCCAGCCCGAGATGGCGGCGGGCGCCCTGATTCCGCTGGTGCTGTGGGCCGTGTGGCGCACCACGCGGCGGATTCACGCCCGGCTCGGGGCGTCGCACAAGGCCTAGGCCGCCACAGGCCGGGCACTCGCCGGTGGTGCCTGAAAGGACGCGGCGTCGGTGGTGATCACGCCGCCGCCCAGGCAGACCTCGCCGTCGTACAGCACCGCGCTCTGGCCCGGGGTCACGGCCCATTGCGGGTCGGTGAAGTCGAGGGCAAAACCGCTCTCGCCTTCGGCCTCGAAACGGCAGGGCGCGTCCGCCTGGCGGTAGCGCGTCTTGGCGGCCAGCGCGGCGGCCTCGGGTGGACGGCCCGCCACCCAGCTCGCGTCCTGCGCGCGCAGGCGCGGCGTGAGCAGCCAGGGATGGTCGTGGCCCTGCACCACCCACAGCGTGTTCTTCTCGACGTCCTTGCGCGCCACGAACCAGGGCGCGTGGTCGTTGCCGCCCTTCTGGGCGCCCTTCTCGCGCACGCCGCCGATGCCCAGGCCCTGGCGCTGGCCCAGCGTGTAGAAGCTCAGCCCCACGTGCTGGCCGAGCACGCGGCCCTTGGCGTCCTTGATCGGCCCCGGTTCCTTGGCGATGTAGCGGTTGAGGAAGTCGCGGAACGGCCGCTCGCCGATGAAGCAGATGCCGGTGCTGTCCTTCTTCTTCGCGTTGGGCAGGTTGATCTCGGCGGCGATGCGGCGCACCTCGGTCTTGGGCAGCTCGCCCACCGGGAACAGGGTCTTGGCCAGTTGCGCCTGGTTCAGGCGGTGCAGGAAGTAGCTCTGGTCCTTGAGCGGGTCCCTGCCCTTGAGCAGCTCGAAGGCCCCGGCACGCTCGCGCACCCGGGCATAGTGGCCGGTCGCGATCTTCTCGGCGCCCAGGCGCATGGCGTGGTCGAGGAAGGCCTTGAACTTGATCTCGGCGTTGCACAGGATGTCGGGGTTGGGCGTGCGCCCGGCCTGGTACTCGCGCAGGAACTCGGCAAACACCCGGTCCTTGTACTCGGCGGCGAAGTTCACGTGTTCGATGTCGATGCCGAGCACATCGGCCACGCTGGCGGCGTCCAGGAAGTCCTGCCGCGTCGAGCAGTATTCGCTGTCGTCGTCGTCTTCCCAGTTCTTCATGAAGATGCCGATGACCTCGTAGCCCTGCTGTTTGAGCAGGTACGCGCTCACCGCGGAGTCCACGCCCCCGCTCAATCCGACCACCACGCGCTGTTTGCTTGCCATGGCGCGATTATCCCAGCGCCCCGATCCACCCGCAGGGCCTGGGGTGACTGCGCCCGCGCTTGGCCGTACAGTGGGGCGCATGGGCTTTCACCACCGCGTCGGCGCGCAGACCTACCGGTTCGACGACCTGCGCACGCTCCTGGCGCGCGCAACGCCCCTGCGCTCGGGCGATCAGCTGGCCGGTGTGGCCGCCGCCAGCAGCCAGGAGCGCGTGGCGGCACAGATGGCGCTGGCCGAGCTGCCGCTGTCGCATTTCCTGCAAGAAGCCGTGGTGCCGTACGAGGACGACGAGGTCACGCGGTTGATTGTGGACACGCACGGCGCGGCGGCCTTTGCACCGGTGGCCCATCTCACGGTGGGCGATTTCCGCAACTGGCTGCTGGGCGACGCCGCCAGCCCCGAGGCGCTCGCCGCACTGGCGCCCGGCCTCACACCCGAGATGGTCGCGGCGGTGAGCAAGCTCTGCCGGTTGCAGGACCTGGCCCTGATCGCGCGGAAATGCCGGGTCGTGACGCGCTTTCGCGGCACCATCGGCCTGCCAGGGCGGCTCGCGACGCGGCTGCAGCCCAACCACCCGACCGACGACCTCGCCGGCATCGCGGCCAGCCTGCTCGACGGCCTGCTGCACGGCAGCGGCGACGCGGTGATCGGCATCAACCCCGCGAGCGACAACGTGCTCCAGGTGATGCGCCTGCTGGCCATGCTCGACGAACTCATCGCCCGCTACGCCATGCCCACCCAGAGCTGCGTGCTCACCCACGTGACGAACACGCTGCAGGCGATCGAACGCGGCGCGCCGGTGGACCTGGTGTTCCAGTCCGTCGCCGGCACCGAGGCCGCCAACCGGGCTTTCGGGATCGACCTCGCGCTGCTGGCCGAGGCGCGCGCCGCCGCGCTCTCGCTGCAGCGCGGCGCGCTGTTCGACGACGGGCAGCGCGGGCAACACGTGATGTACTTCGAGACCGGGCAGGGCAGCGCCCTGTCGGCCGGCGCGCACCATGGCTGCGACCAGCAGACCCTTGAAGCACGGGCCTACGCCGTGGCGCGGCATTTCCAGCCCTTGCTGGTCAACACCGTGGTCGGCTTCATCGGCCCCGAGTACCTCTACAACGGCAAGCAGATCCTGCGCGCCGGGCTGGAAGACCACTTCTGCGGCAAGCTGCTGGGCCTGCCCATGGGTTGCGACGTGTGCTTCACCAACCACGCCGAGGCCGACGCCGACGACATGGACGCGCTGCTCACCCTGCTCTGCACCGCCGGCGTTCACTTCATCATGGGCGTGCCGGGGGCGGACGACATCATGCTCAATTACCAGAGCACCTCGTTCCACGACGCGCTGGCCATGCGGCAGCTGCTGGGCCTGCAACCGGCCCCGGAGTTCGCCGCCTGGCTGCAGCGCATGGGCGTCACTGAGCCGGGCAAGGCGCTGCGCCTGAGCCCGGCCCTGCCGCCCGCCCTGGCCCCCGCCATCGCCCGGCTGGGCAGCGCGCCATGAACCGGCCCGTGATCCCCGCCGGGTGGGAGGGCCTGCGGCGCTTCACCGACGCGCGCATCGCGCTGGGCCGCGCGGGCCACAGCCAGCCCACCGCCGCGCACCTGGCCTTCCAGCTGGCGCACGCCCAGGCCCGCGACGCGGTGCACGAGGCCTTCGACACCCGCGAACTGGCCGGCGCATTGCGGGCACTCGACCTCCCCACCCTGCCCCTGCACAGCGCCGCACCCGACCGCGCGACCTACCTGCAGCGCCCCGACCTCGGGCGGCAGCTGGATGCCGCCTCGCGCGAGACCCTGTCCGCCTGGCGCGCTGAACCCGACCTGGCCTTCGTGATCGCCGACGGTCTCTCGGCGCTGGCCGTGATGCGCCATGCCGCGCCCCTGATGGCCGCGCTGATGGCCCGGTTGCGCGCCGATCCCGCGCACCGCTGGACGGTGGCGCCCGTGGCCCTGGTCGAACAGGGCCGCGTGGCCATCGGCGACGAGGTCGGCGAAGCGCTGGGCGCGCGCACCGTGGTCGTGCTGATCGGTGAGCGGCCCGGCCTGAGCTCGCCCGACAGCCTGGGCATCTACTTCACCTGGGCGCCCCGGCCGGGCCGCAGCGATGCCGAGCGCAACTGCATCTCCAACGTGCGCGATGCCGGCCTGCCGCCCGCGCGCGCCGCAGCGAAGCTGCACGCACTGCTCACACAGGCCCGAGAGCGCCGGCTGACGGGCATCGGGTTGAAGGACGAGACCGACGACGGCACCGCGGCCTTGCCTTCAGGCTGAAGGCTGCGTGGCACACTGCGCCGATGCCGCTCACCATTGATCCCGCCGAGGTCGAATTCACCGCCATCCGCGCGCAAGGCGCGGGCGGACAGAACGTGAACAAGGTCTCCAACGCGGTCCACCTGCGCTTCGCCGTGCACGGCTCCTCGCTGCCCGAGGCCGTGAAGGAACGCCTGCTCGCGCTGAGCGACCAGCGCATCACCACCGAGGGCGTGGTGGTGATCAAGGCCCAGACCAGCCGCAGCCTGGAGCAGAACAAGGCCGAAGCCCTGGAGCGGCTGCAGGCGCTGGTCGATAGCGTGGCCACGGTGCCCAAGGCGCGCAAGGCCACCAAGCCCAGCTTCGGCTCGAAACAACGGCGGCTCGAAGGCAAGGCCACGCGCTCGGAAGTCAAACAATTGCGCGGACGCGTGCGCGGTTTGGACTGATCGAAACCCGTTCTGGGCGCTTAAGGTTTTTTTACGATTCCTTTAAGCGCTATTTAGCGGCGCGCTTCGGCGCGGATTCCTAGACTGCCTTTCCATGATTCGTCGCACATGGGGTGCGGCGGTCATGCAGAGACAACCCGGGCCACCGCCCACCCAAGGAATCCACACCATGCAATCCCACACTCTCGAAATGGCGCACGTCGCCGCCACCGCCCGCACCGGCCTGGGCCGTTTCAACTTCTATGCCGGCATCCACAAGGCCTTGCGCGCCTTCATGGCCGACACCTTGCTCACGGTCGGCCGCACCGACCCCACCGACGACGCGGAGCTGGCGCGCACCGTCGCGCAAGTCACCGAGCTGATGGAGCTGTGCGCCAGCCACGTGGCGCACGAGAACAACTTCGCGCACCCGGCTCTGGAGGCGCGCTGCCCCGGCGTCTCGGCCCCCGTGGCAGAGGAGCACGTCGGCCACCTCCACCACATCGCCCACCTGGGCGATGCCGCCCGGGCCCTGCCCGCCTGCGACGCAGACGAGCGCGAAGCCGGTCTGCACGCGCTGTACCTGGCGCTGGCCCTGTTCGTGGCCGACAACTTCCAGCACATGCACCAGGAGGAGACCGTGCACAACGCCGCGCTGTGGGCCGCCTACACCGACGCCGAACTGGTGGCGATTCACGACGCCTTGATCGCGACGATTCCGCAGGCCGAGATGATGCTCGTGATGCGCTGGATGCTGCCCAACCTGAACGCGCCCGAGCGCCTGGGCGTGCTGCAGGAGATGCGCTCGGGCGCACCGGCGCCGGTGTTCGAGGGCATGCTCGACGCCACGCGCGGCATGCTCAATGCGCACAACGCGATGAAGCTCGCGCGCGGCCTCGGGCTGCCGCCCGTGCCCGGGCTGGCCACCTTCTAAGCGGCCACCTCTTCCAGCTCGACCGGACGCAGGGCCTCGAAGCGGAAGCAGCCCCGCCCGGTCTTCTGGATGCGCAACTGCGGGCACTGCTCGGCCAGCCGCCGGTGCAGCAACAGCAGGCGGGCCTCCAGGTTGTCGGCCACGTCGGGCAGGCGCAGCGAGGTGTCGAGCCTCAGTTCCCGGTTGGTGAACTCGCTGCGGCCCTGGCGATGGCTGTCCTGCAGCAGCTTCCAGAGGATCGCGCCCGCCACGCCCTTGATCAGGTAGTTGTTGTTGACGAAGACGCTGTCGTTGCTGCGGTAGTGCCGCACGCGCAGCGGGGGGCCTGCGGGCACCGGCGGCACCGGAGCGGCGGCGCTCTGCACCTCTTCGTCGGTGCAGACCGTCTCGGCCTCCTGCATCAGGTCGATCGCCGTGGCCAGCTGCCCACCCAGCGCGACCAGCAGGTCCTCGTCTTCGTAGCCGAACCGCAGGTCCATCGGGCTCTCGACGAACAGCACCCCGATCACCCGGTCGGCCGAGACCAGGGGCACGGCCAGCTGGCTGTGCGGCTCCGACAGGCCGGGGTACGGGATGTCGGTCGCAGCCGGACCGCTGCCGTCCCCCACCAGGCTGTCGCGCATGGCCCGGCTGTACAGGTAGGCGCCGGCCATGTGGCCGATGCGCACCGGCGTGCGCTCGCGCGCGGCCACGCCGATCACGCCGTCGCCCAGCGCGATCTCCGAGCCCACGCCCGAGGTGGCGTAGCCGCGGCTGGCCACGGTGTAGAGGCGTTGTGTGGCCGCGTCGAGGATGAGCAGCATCGCGTGGGGCATCGCGAGCGACTTGTCGAGCACATCCAGCGTGGCTTCCAGCACCGCGTCCAGGCTGCGCGCGGCCGACAGCCGCACGCTGACCGTGCGCAGCACCGCCAGCGCCGGCGGCCTGGGCGGGGGGGCCGGCAAGGCCTCGGCCAGCGGCTCCTGCGGCAGGCGCTCGACCTCGATCACCTCGTGGATGTCCGAGCCGCGCAGGCGGAACACGTCGGCCATGCCGGTGTGGGAGGCGATGCCGGCGAGCTGCGCCTTCATGCTCTCGAACACCGGCCCCTCTTCCTCGGTGCGCAGGTAGCGCAGGTGCAGCCGGTAGAACACCGAATCGAGCGGGTTGAGCACCAGCAAGGTCGCGCGGGGATGCGCCAGCAGGTTCTGGCGCGTCTTGTTGAAGAACTGGAACGACAGCGCCACATGGCCCTCGTCCACGTAGTAGACCTGCGAGATGTAGGCCACGTTGGGCGTGCCGTCGGCGGCAGTGGTCGCCACCATGGCCGGGATCACGCCCTCCAGGCAGGGCCGCACCTCGGCGAGTTCCACGGCTCTCATGCACGCACCGCGATCGGCTGACCGGCCTTGCTGCCGGGCGTCTGGTCGAAGGCCTGCTCGGGCTCGAACTCGATCGCCACCACGTCGTCGAGGCGGTGCGCGAGCATCGCGCGCGCGAAGACGGGCGGGAATCCGAGCAGACCCAGTTCGCGCTCCATGTTGCGCAGGTAGCGCTGCAGCACCGGCGCATCGTCCTCGCGCGCCTCGCGCAGGCGGGCGGCGCGCGTCTTGAGCTGCACGGTCTTGTCGGTGCTGGGCTGGCTGAACACCGCCGCCAGGCGCCCGCTGCGGGCCACATCGCGCAGCAGTTGCGCGGACTGGCTTCGGCACAGGTACACCGTGAACAGGCGGCCCTGGGGCCCCACCCGGCTGCCCACCGCGCGCATGACGCTGGGCACGAGGTCCGGCCCGCAACTGCTGACGATGACGGAGATGCCGGCGTCCAGCATGGCCAGGTGCGCCGGTGTCAACAGGGGTGAATGGGGTTGTTCCAAGGGCAGCGGCTCGAGGTGCACAGGACCCCGAAATCATAGCGACGGCGGGTGGTGGCGCCAAGCGCGGCGCGGCCTTGCAATTTCGCACAACCGTGCTAAAGTTATTCCATGGACGCCCGGACCCAGAAAAGTGAAATGACGCGCGCCGCCATCGTGGGCGCGGCGCTGGACCTCGCCGCGTCCGACGGCCTGGAGGCGATCAGCCTGCAGTCGGTGGCCGACCGCATCGGCCTGTCCAAGAGCGGCGTGTTCTCGCGGGTGGGTTCGCGCGAGGCCTTGCAGAAGGCGGTGATCGAGGAGTTCGGCCGCCGCTTCATCGGCGACGTCTTCGTGCCCGCGATGCAGATGCCCAAGGGGCTGCCGCGCCTGAGCGAGATCGTGCGGCGCTGGCTGATCCGCCTGCGCGACGTGGAAGCACACAACGGCTGCCTCTACACCTCGGGCGCTTTCGAGCTCGACGACCGCGAGGGCGAGCTGCGCGAGCTCCTGCTCGGCGAGGTCACGCGCTGGCGCGCCGCGCTGCGGCGCACCGTGCTGCAGGCGATCGAGATCGGCCACCTTCAGCCCGACACCGACCCGGATCAACTGGTCGGCGAAATCTGCAGCCTGGCGATCGGGCTGGTTCACGACGTGCGCTTCCTGCGCGATCCCCGCGCCGCCGAGCGCGCCCAGGCCACCTGGCAACGCCTGGTCAAGACCTACGAACGCTGACCCATTTCCTTTTTTTCCATCAATTTCGCACGACTGTGCGATTTACAGGAGATTCTCATGAACACCACCCCGCTGCAGACCGCTTCCGCCTACTACCAGGCCAACCCGGGCACGCGCTGGCTGCGCTGGGCGCTGGGCCTGTCGGAACGGCTCTGGCCTGCGCTGGCCGTGCGCGGGGCCTACCGCCTGTTCGGCACGCCCCTGCCGCCCAAATGGCTGCACCGCCGGCAACCCGGGCTGAGCGGCTGGCAGGCCACGCCCTGGCCCTTCGAGCAGGCCAGCGTCACGCTCTACCAGCCGCCCAACCCGCAAGGGGCGGTGGTGCTTCTGCTGCACGGGTGGGGCGGCCACGCCGCGCAGATGCTGCCGCTGGCGCAGGCCCTGATCGAGCAGGGCCTGCACCCCGTGCTGGTGGACCTGCCCGCCCACGGGCGCAGCCAGGGCAGCACCAGCAACCTGCCGCAGTTCGCCCGCGCGATCGAGTACCTCACCGCCCGCCTGCAGCAGCAAGGCCACGAGGTGCGCGCCGTGGTGGCGCATTCGCTGGCTGCGAACGCCCTGGCCTATGCGGCCGCGCGCGGCCTGCCCGTGGCCCGGCTGGCCCTGTTGGCGCCGCCGGCCTCGCCCCACGCGTACACGCGCCTGTTTGCCATGGTCTTCGGCCTGAGCGAACACACCCGGGAACGCCTGCAGCAGCGGGTGGAAGCGCGCGAGGGCATTCTGATGCGCCAGTTCGAGCCGGCCGCGGTCGGCCCGCGCGTGGCCGTGCCCACGCTGATCGTGCACGACCGCGAGGACCGCATCAACCGCTTTGCCGACGCCGAGGCCTACCGCGACACGATTGCCGGGGCGCGACTGGTGGCCACCCAGGGCCTGGGCCACACCCGGTTGCTGCGCGACGAGCAGGTGCTGCAGGCGGTGGTCGCCCACGTGCAGGGCTGAGCCCCGCCGCGCTCACCTACTTCATCGCTTCGCTGGGCGCGCGGCTGTGCTCGTTGTTGGTGTCCACCAGCAGGCGAAGCAGCTTCATGAACTCGCTCCGCTGGCGCTCGGACAACGGCGCCAGGATGTGCTCCTGCACCTGCAGCATGGCCGGCACGGCGTCGGCCAGCAGGGCCTGGCCGGCGTCCGTCAGCACCAGCTGACGCGAACGCCGGTCCTCGGGTGAGGTGCGCCGCTCCAGCAGGCCGCGCGACGCCAGGCGATCCACCACGCCGCCGGTGGTGGACGCGTCCAGCGCGATGGTGCGCGCCAGCGTGCGCTGGTCGATCTCCGGGTGGTTGGCCACGGTCTGCAGCGCCGCGTACTGCACCGGCGTGAGGCCCAGCTCGCCCAGCTCCTGCAGAAAGATGCCGACCGAAATCTGGTGCAGCCGCCGGATGTTGTGACCGGGCTGATCGTCGATGTCGATGGCCGGAGGCTGGCAGCGCTTCATGAGAAGGTCGGGAGGGCGTCAGGAGACAGGAGGGGGTTGCCGGAATCCTAGCATCGCCCATACAATAAGTACACTTAGCATCTGCATGCCGTGCATGTGAAGGAGACACCCATGACTTCGCCCTCCCAGGGACTTCCCGTGCTGGTGGCCGGTGGCGGCATCGGCGGCCTGGCCGCCGCGCTCGCCCTGGTGCGCCAGGGTTTTCGCGTCAAGGTGCTGGAGCAGGCGCCGGAGATCGGCGAGATCGGCGCCGGCATGCAGCTCGGCCCCAACGCCTTCCACGCCTTCGACGCACTGGGCGTGGGTGAGCAGGCGCGCAGCCGCGCGGTCTACACCGACTTCATGGTGATGCACGACGCGCTGAACGAATACCAGGTCGGCAAGATCCCCACCGGTGAGGCCTTCCGCCAGCGCTTCGGCAACCCTTACGCGGTGATCCACCGCGCCGACGCCCACGGCTCGCTGCTCGAAGGCGTGCAGGCCAGCGGCCAGATCGAATTCCTCACCTCCACGCGCGTGGAACGCATCGAGCAGGACGCCGACGGCGTGACGGTGCACGACCAGCACGGCACGGCGCACCGGGGCCTGGCGCTGATCGGGGCCGACGGCGTGAAGTCCGTGGTGCGCCAGCAGTTCGTGGGCGACGAGGCCCGCGTGACCGGCCACGTGGTCTACCGCGCGGTGGTGGACAAGGCCGACTTCCCCGAAGACCTGCGCTGGAACGCGGCCAGCATCTGGGTCGGCCCGAACTGCCACCTGGTGCACTACCCGCTGCGCGGCGGCGAGCAGTACAACGTGGTCGTGACCTTCCACAGCCGCGACGCCGAAGAGTGGGGCGTGAAGGAAGGCAGCAAGGAAGAGGTGCAGAGCTACTTCCAGGGCATCGTGCCGCGGGCCCGCCAGCTGATCGACCTGCCCAAGAGCTGGAAGCGCTGGGCCACGGCCGACCGCGAGCCGATCGGCCAATGGAGCTACGGCCGCGTCACGCTGCTGGGTGACGCCGCCCACCCCACCACGCAGTACATGGCGCAGGGTGCCTGCATGGCGATCGAGGACGCGGTGACGCTGGGCGAGGCCCTGCGCGCGAACCACAATCACTTCGAGAAGGCGTTCGACCTGTACCAACGGTCGCGCGTGGCGCGCACCGCGCGCATCGTGCTGAGCTCGCGCGAGATGGGCCGCATCTACCACGCCAGCGGTGTGGAGCGCCTGGTGCGCAACGACCTCTGGCGCGGCCGCAGCCCCGAGCGCTTCTACGATGCGATGGAGTGGCTGTACGGCTGGAACGTCGACAACTGTCTGGCCGATCACTGAACCCAGGAGACCCCATGAACGACCTCGGACGACTCGAAGACCTGCCCGCCGACTACGTGGCCGAGCTGCGCGCGCTCAACCTGGTGCCGCTGTGGCCCAGCCTGCGCGGCGTGCTGCCGCCGAAGATCCCCACGCGCCAGACCCAGGCCACGCACTGGGCCTACCAGTCGATCAAGCCCCTGCTGCTCAAGGCCGGTGAACTCACGCCGATCGAAAAGGCCGAACGCCGCGTGCTGGTGCTGGCCAACCCGGGCCACACGCTGGAGAAGATGCAGGCCAGCTCGGCCATCTACCTGGGCATGCAGCTGCTGCTGCCCGGCGAGTGGGCGCCCAGCCACCGCCACACGCCCAACGCGGTGCGCATGGTGGTCGAAGGCGAAGGCGCCTGGACCACGGTGGACGGCGAGAAATGCCCGATGTCGCGCGGCGACCTGATCCTCACGCCCACAGGCCGCTGGCATGAGCACGGCCACGACGGCGACCAGCCCGTGATCTGGCTCGACGTGCTCGACCTGCCGCTGATGTACTACCTGGAGGTGAGCTACCACCTCAACGGCGGGCGCCAGGAAACCCTGCCGGGCCGGGGCGACCGCGCCTACGCACGACCGGGCGTGGTGCCCACGCCGGTGTTCGGCCGCAGCGGCAAGCGCTACCCCATGCTGCGCTACGCCTGGGTCGACGCCAAGGCGGCGCTGGAATCGATGGCCGCCGACCGACCCGACCTCGAGGCCGTGCAGGTGACCTACACCAACCCCGAATCCGGCGAGGACGCGGAAAACGTGCTGGGCTTTCACGCGCTGATGCTGCGCCCGGGCCAGACGCTCACGCTGCCCGCGCGCTCCCCCGCCGTGGTCTACCACGTGATCGAAGGTGCGGCCCGCGTGGCCACCGACGCGCAGGGCTTCGACCTCGTGTCGGCCGACACCTGCTGCATCCCCGGCTACACCGGCACCACGCTCACCAACGCCTCGTCCACCGCTCCCGCGTTCCTGTTCCTCGCCGACGAGTCGCCGCTGCACCGCAAGCTCGGTGTCTATGAAGTGCGCCCCGACAACCAACCCCACATGCCGTGAAGCGGCCTGACCTCCCATGACCACCTACCTCTTCCCCCCGCCCCCCGTCGCGTCCGTTCCCGTGCGCGGCAAGACCGAACAATTCCCCGTCAACCGCCTGTTCTTCGTTGGCCGCAACTACCACGCGCACGCCGTGGAAATGGGCCGGCCGGTGGACAAGACGGCCGAGCGGCCGTTCTACTTCACCAAGGCCCCGCAGACGCTCGCGCTCTCGGGCGCGACCACGCCCTACCCCAGCGAGACGAACAACTACCACTTCGAGATGGAACTGGTGCTGGCGGTGGGCAAGGCGGGCTTCCGCGTGAAGGCGGAAGACGCGCAGGACATCATCTACGGCTATGCCTGCGGCCTGGACATGACGCGGCGCGACCTGCAGCTGGTCGCGCGCGACAAGGGCCGCCCCTGGGACCTGGGCAAGGATGTGGAGCACTCGTCCGTGTGCAGCGAGATCGTGCCCATGCCGGGCGTGGTGATCGAGCGCGGCGGCATCGAGCTGGCCGTCAACGGCGCCGTGAAGCAGAAGTCCGATGTGGACAAGCTGATCTGGAACATCCGCGAGATCATTGCCGACCTCTCGCTGTTCTACCACCTGCAACCCGGCGACCTGATCTACACCGGCACGCCCGAAGGCGTGGGCGCGGTGCTGCCGGGCGACAAGATCACCGGCAGCGTGGACGGTGTCGGCACGGTCGAACTTACGGTCGGCCCGAAACCCTGAAACAGAGGCGCTGGCTATGATGCCAGCGTCATGTCCTCCACGCCCTCGTCTTCCCGCACCGTGCGCTGGCTGCTCTGGCTGGCCGGCACGGTGTCGCTGGCGCTGGGCCTCATCGGCGTGGTGCTGCCGGGCCTGCCCACCACGCCCTTCGTGCTGCTGGCCGCCGCCTGCTACGCCAAGGCCTCGCCCCGCCTGCACGCCTGGTTGCTCAACCACCGTTTTCTCGGCCCCATGGTGCGCGACTGGGAGCAGCACCGCAGCCTGACGCGCCGCACCAAGACGGTGGCGATCGGCTCCATGGTGGTGATGGTCGGCCTCTCGGCCTGGGGCTTTCGCCACCAACCCTGGGTGCTGGCCGCGCTGCTGGCCGCCGCCGCCATCGGGCTCATCGTGGTGGCGCGCATCCCCACGCGCGAACGCCCCACTTCCTGAACCGCCTCAGGCCGGCTGGCGCGGCGGCAGGCCCCAGACCTGGCGCAGCACCGACAGCGCCGCGACGATGGCGGGGTCGTGCTCCGCGGTCTTGGGGTAGATGAAGCTCAGCAAGGCGGCCACGCGCGTGTGCGGCCAGATCACCAGCTCCTCGCGCTCGGCCGCCGGCACCGCCATGTCCTCGCGCAGCAGCGCCAGCCCCAGCCCGGCGCGCACCAGGCTGTAGGGCGCCGAGGCGTCGTCGGACTCCACCACCTGGTTGGGCAGCAACCCCTGGCGCGAAAAAAGGTCGCGCAGCAGTGTCTGCACATGGCCGGCGTGCGGCGTGCCGATCCAGGGCAGGTCGGCGATCTCGCGCCAGCCCGCGTGCAACAGCCGATCGCGGTAGGCCACTGGTGCCACCACGCGGTAGTGCAGGGTCTGCAAGGGCAGCCCGAGCACGTCGCGCGGGATGTGGGGCCCGATGTAGAACGCCGCCTGCAGCGTGGAGGTGGCCACACCCTCGCGCAGCGTCTCGGCATCGCCCGAGCGGGTCTTGATGTCCAGCAGGGGCAAGGCCGCCACCAGACCGCCGAGCAGGGAGCCCAGCCGCAGCGCATCGGGGTCGCCCAGCGTGCCGATGACCAGGGAACCAGCGACTTCGCCCTGCAGCTCGCGCGCGCGCCCGATCAGCGAGCCCGCGGCGGCCAGCACCTTCTCGGCCTCGGGCAACAGGCGCTCGCCGGCGCGCGTGAGCGCGATGCGCCCGGGCCGCCGGTCGAACAGCGAGACGCCCAGCTCTTCTTCCAGCGCCTTGATCTGCCCGGTGACCGCGGGCTGCGTGACGTGCAGGGCCTCGGCCGCGCGCGTGAGCTGGCCGATCTTGGCCACCGTGACGAAGGCACGCAGCTGGTAGATCTCCATCAGTGCGTCAGGAAGCGCGCCTGCGAAGGCTCGATGCCCAGCCGCACCTCGGCCCCGGGCGGGAACAGCGAGAGGCCCGAGAAGTGCGCCTGGTTGGCGACGATCAGGGTCTCGCCCACGCGCACGCGGTAGCGCGAGGTCTCGCCCAGGAACTCGGAGCTCTCCACCCGGCCGTCCAGCCAGATCCGCGAGGCATCGCCATGCTCGTCGCGCACGCGGATGTGCACGGTGTGCGGCCGGAACGCCAGGGAAGCAGGCCCCGTGCCCGGGCTCTCCTGGTTGCGCGGCAGCACCATCTCGCCCAGGCCGTCGGCCTGGAAATGCAGGGTCTCGCCGTTGACGTGCGACACCCGCCCCGACACCAGGTTGGCCGTGCCCACGAAGCTGGCCACGAAACGGTTGGCCGGGAAGTCGAACAGCGCCGCGGCCGTGCCCACCTGCTGCAGCACGCCCTTGTCGAGCACGGCCATGCGGTCGGCGGTGGTCATGGCCTCTTCCTGGTCGTGCGTCACGAAGATGGTGGTCAGCCCCAGCGTGCGCTGCAGGTTCTTGAGCTCTTCGCGCATCTGCACGCGCAGGTTCTTGTCGAGGTTGGACAGGGGTTCGTCGAGCAGGAGCAGCTTGGGTTCGATCACCACCGTGCGCGCCAGCGCCACGCGCTGCTGCTGCCCGCCCGAGAGCTGGCTCGGCCGGCGCTGCGCGTAGTCCTGCAGGCCCACCAGCTCGAGCGCGGCCCCCACCTTGCGGCGCAGCGACTCCTTGGGCTCCTTGCGCTCCACCAGACCGAAGGCCACGTTGTCCCACACCGTCATGTGCGGCCACAGCGCGTAGTTCTGGAACACCATGCCCACGTTGCGCAGGTGCGGCGGCGTGCCGGTGATGTCCTTGCCGTCGATCAGCAGCTCGCCGCGCTGGTGCTGGTTGAAGCCGGCGATGAGCCGCAGCAGCGTGGACTTGCCGGAGCCCGAGGGCCCGAGCAGGGCGAAGAACTCACCCGGCTCGATGCGGATGTTGACGTCCTTGAGCACCTCGGTGCTGCCGTAGCTCAGGCTGATGTGGCGCGCTTCGAGGGAGACCTTGTTCAGATGCATGGCTGTCTTTCGATGTGTCGGTCGTTCAGGGCTGGGCGGCGCGGTCGGGCGCGCGCGACTTCTCCACCACGCGGTGCGAGAGGTAGGTGCCGATGGCCACCACCACCACGGCCACCACGCCCAGCGCGGCGCCCGGCCCGCGCCCGGCGATGCTTTGCATGTAGAGGTAGATGCCGTAGCTCATGGGCGCCTGGCTCTGCGCCGAGGTGAGCAGGATGGTGGCCGAGAGCTCCACCGCGGCGGTGATGAAGCTGGTGACGAAGCCGGCCAGGATGCCACCCATCATGAGCGGCACCATGATGCGCCGCACCGTGCTGACCTTGCCCGCGCCCAGGCTCTGCCCCGCCTCTTCGAGCGAGATGTGCACCTGCTGCAGCGCGGCCATGCACGAGCGCAGCGCATACGGCAGGCGGCGCACCGCGTAGGCGATCATGATCAGCACCCAGGTGCTGATCACCGGCGTGTCGGTGAACGGGATGTCCACGCCCTTGAACATGCGCAGGTAGCCGATGGCCAGCACCAGCCCGGGAATGGCCAGCGCGATCGAGGCGATGTAGTCGAGCCAGCGGCGCGCGGGCAGCTCGGTGCGGAAGATCAGGTAGGCGATCAGCGTGCCGAGCACCACGTCCAGACTCGCGGCCATCAGGCAGTATTTGAGGGTGTTGACCACCATCAGCTTGGAGTCGGTGAAGATGGTGGCGTAGTGCTCCAGGGTGTAGCTGTCGGGCAGCACCGAGAAGCTCCAGACCTTGGAGAAGGACATCAGCAGGATGCCGATGTGTGGCGCCAGCGTGACCAGCAGCACGAAGCCGACCCAGGCATAGGCCATCACCGAAGCCCAGCCGCGCAGCGGTCGGCGCTGCAGCGAGTTGCCGCCCTTCTGCAGCGTGGAGTAGTCCTTGCCCTTCATCACGCGCGAGGCCATCCACAGCGCCAGGATCGACAGCACGATCATGATCACGCTGATGACGTAGCCCAGCGGGTCCTCGATGCCCACCGAGGTGATGCGCAGGTAGGCCTGGGGCGCGAGCATGTTGGTCACGCCCATCACCAGCGGCGTACCGAGGTCGTCGAAGACCTTCACGAACACCAGCGCCGCGCCGGCCAGGTAACCCGGCAGCGAAAGCGGGAAGATGATGCGCCAGAACAGGCGCCAGCCCTTGGCGCCGAGGTTCTGCGCCGACTCTTCCATGGCGCCGTCGATGTTGCGCATCGCGGCCACCAGGTTGAGCAGGATGAAGGGGAAGTAGTGGATGCTTTCGACGAAGGTCACACCGACCAGGCCGTCCATGAGGGGCACGGTGAAGCCGAACCAGTCGTTGAGCAGCAGGTTGACCGAGCCGCTGCGCCCGAAGATCAGCTGCAGCGCGACCGCGCCCACGAAGGGCGGCATGATCAGCGGCAGCACGCCCAGCGTCTGGATCAGCAGGGCGCCGCGGAACTCGAAGCGCACCGTGAGGTAGGCCAGCGGGATGGCGATCACCGAGGCGAAGAACACCGAGGCCAGCGCCACCACCAGGCTGTTGATGAGCGACTCGCGCAACAGGCTCTGGCCGAAGAAGTTGCTGAAATGCCCCAGCGTGGGCGCGCCGGTTTCCGTCACGAAGGCGGTGTAGATCACCTCCGCGATCGGCAGCAGCAGAAACAGACCGAGGAAGGCGAACACCAGGCCGGCAAGCAACCAGTGGCCCCACACGGTGGGCGGGCGCAGCCGGCGCGGCGCGGGCACGTCGGAACCTGTCAGGACAGCGGACATGGGCAATCTTTCCGGGAAGGGAGGGACCCGCGCACGGCAGGCCGCCGCGCGGGCATCACAGGGCGTTCAGGTGCTCACTTGGCCAGCGCGCCGGCCTGGTTGGCCAGGTCGCGCGCGCGCTCGTAGTTGGCCTTGGCTTTCGAGCTCCACAGCTCTTCGAGCCCGGTGAGCTGCTTGGCCACTTCCACGTCGCGCTTGTTCTGGCGGAACAGGTTGAGGAATTTTTCGTCCTTCACCATGCTCTCGGGCACCAGCGACGAGTAGGCGAAGCTGCGGGCCTGGCGCAGCAGCTCGCTGCCGTGCGCGTTGGGCTTGGCGTGCAGCTTGCGATCGGCCTCGTGGATGGCGCGCGTGGCGGCCTGCAGCTCCTTGAGGCGGAAGGTCACCATCTGGTCGAACAGGCTCACCACCACCTGGTAGCGGTTGCTGGAGAGGTCGGTGTTGAACTGCACCTTGGCGCGCTTGGCGATGTCCTGCGCGTCGGGATAGCCGGCCGGCGCCTTGTTGCCAAACGAGGCGTTGGGCAACACCGGCAGGCGGCTGATCTTCGGATCGAACAGCAATTCCTGGCCTTCGCGCGAGAGCGTGTAGGCAATGAACTTCTTGGCCTCGTCGGCGTTCTTGCCGCCGCTGATGAGCGCGATGTTGGCCGGCACCACCGCCGTCACCGAAGGGTAGTGGAACTCCACCGGGTAGCCCGAGTACTTGCCGGCCAGGCCGAAGAAGTCGATCACCATGCCGACGCCGTACTGGCCGTTGTTCACGCCGTCGGGCACCGCGAAGCTGCGGTCGGTCACGGCCGCGCAGTTGCCCGCGATCTGCAGCATCTGCGTCCAGCCCTTTTCCCAGCCTTCGCCCTGCAGGATGGTCTCGACCGTGAGGTGGGTGGTGCCCGAGCGCGAGGGCGAGGAGATGGCCACGTGGCCGAAGTAGGCGGGTTTGGTCAGGTCGGCCCACTCGCGCGGCGCGGGCACCTTGTTGGCCTGCATGTAGCGGGTGTTCCACATCAGGCCGTAGCCGGCCAGCGCCTGGCCGTAGTACAGGCCGTTCGGGTCGTTGATGGGGTAGTTGCCGACCTTGGCCGGCACCTGGGCGTTCTTGACCTCGGGCGCGGCCTGCAGCAGCTTGTCGCGCGCCAGCACCTCGAAGGCGTCGGGCGCCGAGGCCCACATCACGTCGGGGCGCTGGCCCACCGCCAGCTCCTTGATGTAGGCGATGCTGGCGGTGGTGTTCTTGTTGAGGATCTCGATCTTGATGCCGGGGTTGGCGGCTTCAAAGGCCTTCTTGTAGGCCTCCGTCAGTTCCTTGGGGAACGAGGTGAGGACGGAGACCGTGCCCGCGTGGGCGGCGGACCATGCCGTCACCAAAGAAAGAACCGCCACCTTCAGCGCTGCTGTCTGTCGTGCCATGCCTGTCTCCATCGTTGTGTTTGCGACGGAACCAATTTAGCAACAGAAAGCGCGCACGACCAATCATGGTTTCTGATAGGCCGCATAAACCGCGGCGTGAGTCGGGTAAACCCCGAGCGGCAACGCCGATCCGGCGCCGGGCCGCCCCAAGCCGGATCAGCCCCCTCGGGGGGCAGCGACCCGCGCAGCGGCGGAGCGTGGGGGCATCAACCCTTGGCGCGGCGCGCCAGCACTTCAAACGCCGGCAAGGTTTTGCCCTCGAGCACCTCGAGGAAGGCCCCACCGCCGGTGGAGATGTAGCCCACGTCCTTCTCGATGCCGTACTTGGCGATGGCGGCCAGCGTGTCGCCACCACCGGCGATGCTGAACGCGCTGCTCTTCGCAATGGCGTCGGCAATGGCCTTGGTGCCGCCCTCGAAGGCCGCGAACTCGAACACCCCCACCGGGCCGTTCCACACGATGGTGCCGGCCTGCATCAGCTGCGCCGCCAGCTTGGCTGCCGTCTCGGGGCCGATGTCCAGGATCAGGTCGTCGTCCGCCACCTCCGTGGCCTTCTTCACCGTGGCCGGCGCGTCCGCCGCGAAGGCCTTGGCCGTCACCACGTCGGTGGGGATCGGCACCTCGGCGCCGCGCGCCTTCATGGCCTCGATCACCGC